>CALKTZ010000715.1 GCA_937997355.1 uncultured Planctomycetales bacterium
TCGAAATCCTCACCTCGTATGACCCGTTTTCATTCCGCACGATCGACTCGATCCGGTCCCTCGCGACCGCCAGACGCGAATTGATCCGGACGAGGTCGAATGGGTATTTCGGCGGGGCTTCGGGCATCAGTCGCGCGAACGGGGGGAGCGGCGGGGGCAATTCGGGCTCTGGCATGGCTTCAGTCCTCTCCTCGGGAAAAAAGTGATCCGGCCGATTGCCTCGGCCGATAGAATGTGTCTGGATTGCGAGTGCTGTCAGACGCGGCCTCTCCCGGCCGCTGGATGTCCCCCAGGACGCCCCCGAGGGTTCAGGCCCCCGGGGGCGTCCTGCGTTAGCGGGGCAGTTGTCGCACGCGGAGATCCTCCGGCCACTCCGACCAATCGCCGCCGTGGGAGTCGTGCAAACAGAGCCCGTATGTGTCGTCGGAGCCATCACGCTTTCCGGACATCGTCGGGGCGTAGACGCCGATCCTCGAATCCCTGGCCGGTTCTCGGGTGAATGGCCGATATCCCAGCTGTTTGATGAAGCAGGCGACCCCTTGTTCGCGGCACTGATCCCGAATCTTGCGAGCCCACGCAAGATCGAAGGGCCGGGCCTTGCTGCCGCTCTCACCACCCACAATCACCCAATGAATGCCGGTTAAATCGAGTTCGCCGAGGTCTTCGAGCAGGGGCTCGATCGAGAGGAACCGAATCGGCACCTTGATCGTCCTCAGGACATCGATTCGCGGCAGGCCGTCCTTGCGATTCTCGACGGAGACGCCGAGCCACACATTGCTAGGCGGCCATTCGCAGAGTCCGTCCCCGATCGATCCCTCGGGACCGTACATCGCATGGGCGAGATGGCTGGCCGCCCGCCACATATTGGTTTTCTTGCCGAGGTATCGCTTGGCGATGTGGGGCCGCTTCGTCAGCAGCAGATAGTCGAGCCCCTTCGTTCCCGCGATCATCCCGAGCAGGCGATGGCGGGCATCTTGCATCCTGACGGGCCGCGTCTTCTTACCCCATAGCTCGGCCTGATATTTCGGCGGAAGGCCATCCAGACAGCCGTCCGGAACCCAGAAACCGGCATACTCGTCGGAGACGAATAACTGCCGGCCCTTGATGTCGTGCATGGGGCCTTCCCACTCCTCGAACACGTCGGATAGGGACGCCGAGAAGACGCGGCGACAGACCCCGGCCGCTCTCGCTTGCCGGTTCCACTTCAGCGGCTCGCGCCAGTAGGATTCCGCGGCGACGATCCGCGTCCCGACCCCTTCCTTGCCCCACTTCCCGAGCAATCGGGGATTGCGGTACGAGAGGATCCGGGCGTAGCAATGCGCACAGCCACAGGAGCACTCGACGCATCCCCGCCAGCCGTTGAAGGTGTGGTCGCACCACTGGATCCCGGTCTTGATCGCCATCAATCGCCCCCTTCCTTGGCCAGGTGGGGGAACTCGGTGTAGCACTTCGCCTTGAGCTCGTCGTTGAGGGCCTTGCCCATGGGTTGCTGCATGTGGGGGGAGAGCGAGGGGATCGTGTGGAAGAACCAGTACCAGACGATCGCGGCCCCGGCGTTGAAGGCCCGTTGCTGGCGCTCGGCCTCGGCCTGGTCGAGCGGGTACTTGATCTTCCGGTCGCGGAATTGCTCCCACGCGGCCTTGAGGGGCTCCGGGAGGGTGAGGCCGAGCGCGGCATGGTGGCGAGGGTCGAGTAGGCTCATGGGGTTCGAACTCCTTTGTTCGGGTGTTACTTCGTCGGTCGGTCGGTTGCTTGGAAAAGGACGTCAGGACTTCATCCGGGAGAGGGCCTGTTCGAAGGCCGCTCCGGCGTCGGCCAGGATCTGGGGCTCCTGGGGGGGCTTGAAGGCGATTTCCGCCGTTCGTCCGATCAGGTCGGAGACCGCCTGATCGACGTCGGCGTTCAATTCCGACTGCCAGCCGGCGGCCGACGCGTCTTTCGGCTCGATTTCCAGGATTCTGGTGCAGACCCGCGTCGCGAGGTACACCGCGACCAGCGAGGATTTCGGTTTGACGGAGATCAACACATCGACCTCCGGCGGGAATTCCTTGGCGTGGAGGACCGCGATGATCTCCAAGGCAGTCGGCGGGTCTTGCTTGCTCATGATGCGAGTCCTTGGTTGAGGGTGATGAGGGGGATCATTTTGCCGACGCCGGCAAGATGGTCGGTCATTGCTCGATCGTGTCCTCGACCGATCCGCCCATGCCCCGGATGGCCTTTTCGAGCGGGGGGCCGGTGATCTGGTCGTCATGCCCCACGAAGGGCTTCGCGGCCTCATTCCGGGCCGTGTGGAGGTTGGTGCAATTCAGGGCGTTGACGACGAGGAAGAACAGAGCGGCCAGCACCCCGAGATAGATGAGCCCCAGCCCGCGGGGGACGGCGTTGCGGGGGACGTTCATGGGTTGTTCCCCCGAGCATCGGGGGCCTGTTTGAAAAGACCCATAATCACCTTGACGATCGCCACGAGCAGGTGGACCGCTATGGTGATCAGGAAGATCGAGAAGACGACCAGTACGAGGATGGCCGTCAACGCCTGCATGAAGACATACGCTTCGTTCATTCGGGTCACTTCCTTTCCGAGAGCAGGAAACAGATTGAGAAGATCAGGAGCACGACGAGGACGTCAGCGTCCGACATTGGGATCACTCCTTCCCCGACATCGAGATCGCGGGAGTTTCGAGGATCCAGCGGGGGCATTGCCCGGCCGGGTGGACGACGAGCGAGCCCCAGGGCTCGACCCCTTCGAGGGGATCGCACGTGTTGACCGACTCGTCGACCAGGTAGAGCTGGTACACCCCGGTCCAGAGCGTATGCCCGTTGGCCAGGCACCAGCGGCAGAGCTCCTCGCGGTTCTCGAAGTCGTAGGACGTTGGCTCTTGGCAATAGGGGCTGATGAGCCGATAGCCGATCCCGGGGGGGCCGAGGACGCGGGCCGGATCCTCCGATGGGGCTTCGAGGAGATCGGCCATGCGATGGAGGAGTTTCGCGACCTGCGGGCGACTGTCCTCGCCCGCGTAACTGAGATTCAGGGTTTCCCGGTCGGGGGCGATCGAGATGAGGCAGAGCGGCTGCAAATGTCTCAACAGACACTTCGCGGCCCAAGAGGTCATGAGGTCGAAAATCTCGCTCGGCTCCCGGACATCGTAGGTGAATTCTCGTTCGGAAATGCTCATCGGTCGATTACTCCGTTCATCGAGAGTTTGGCGGTGGTGAGATCCCAGTAGCCTTCGGGGTGGACGATCAGCTCGCCCCACGGATGCCATTGGGTGCGTTCCTGGTCCGAGAATTTGGCGTGGAGGTTGTAGGTCCCCGGCTCGAATTGCTCGATCCTGTTGAGGATGAAGAGGATCAACCTAGTCGGCGTCGAGAAATGACCCGAATAGGGCGGGAAGCGATTCATCCCGGTGAGGACGATCTTCAACGGCTGCCCGGCCGGGTGGAACTTCGTGGCGGGCTTGTAACACTCCTGGTTGAGCACGGACCAATGAGGGAGCGGGTTCACCGCCTCCTCGGCCGGTTTGTCCTCGGGGGCCGGTTCCGGCTTCGGCTCGGGCTCGGCCTGCTCGACGGCCGGCGTCGTTGGATTCGCGGGGGGATCTTCGGCGATGACGGGGCCATTCCGCGCCTCATAACGTTTTTGGACGCAGTCGAGGCAGCAGCAGCGAGTGAGGCTCGGGTCATGCTCCCGGAGGAGTCTTTCGAGGAGGTTGGGCGAAAGTTGCTTCGACCGTCGCCGGATTTCCTCCCTCCAGGATTCGATGACCCGTTTGACGATCCGCCCGGCCGTTCCGGAGGCCCCAGGAGCCCCGCTGGGCGATTCCGGCGTCGGGACGGGGGTTTGCTCGACCGGGGCGGCGGTCGCCGCGTCCCGGGGCGATTCCGGCGATTTCTTGGGGGGCCAGGCCCAGAATCGCTCCCCGCAGAGGCGGCACTCGAAGTGATCGACCTCGTCCGGGGAGGGGACGGACTCCTTGACCTGGAGGCCGGCGGCACACCGGCAGATCATCGTGTTGGTGTGGCCGAACGTCCAAACCCGGCCGTCGCTGCATTCGGTGCAGCGGAGATGCGTGATCCGGACTCCCGGGGGCGGGACGACCACGAGGACATGGTCCCCGGAAAGGCAGTTCGGGCAGGCGATTTTGCTTCCCATGACCTGCATGCAATGACCTCCTGTTTGAGCCTTAAAAGGAAAACCGTGAATTCTTAATTGAGCGTTAAGAGGGGGTACCCCCCTGCGCAAAATGCGCAAAATAAAATCGAGGGCATCTAAGGCGTTGGAAGTTCGGGACTTCCGGAATTTGGCCTGTTTCGAGAACCCCCCGAAAACCCCCGGAATCGTGCGCAAAATAAAGGCCAAAACGGCGAAAATGACTTTTATTTTGCGCAGGTTTTCGGCGTTTTTGGGGGGGTTCGGAGGACACCCCGATTTCCCTAAAATGCTGGGGGTTCGGGATTTGCGGCTCGCGACTTGTATTTTGCGCATTTTGCGCGGGGGTCTAGGCTCTTGAGGGCCCTGAGCCGCCATATCATTCTTCCGCCCGTTCTCTTACTTTGGCCGGATTCGGCCGGGTCCTCGCACTCGACATAGCCCTGGCGGAAGAGCCGATAGAGGGCCTTGTCGCGGTCCTCGGCCTTGACCCGGCCCTTGAGGACCTGGGAGTGGATCTGGCTTGCGGAGAGGGCCTTGTTGTCGGATTCGAGGAGCCCCTTGAGGATCTTCTCGGCGACCGAATCCCCCAGGCGATCGCCGAAGATGAACCGGGTCGAGTCCTCGCAATAGCGCCAGATTTCGAGCGCCGCCTCCATGTGCTCTTTCTGGATCACGAAGGTCCGGTCGAGCATCGCGTAGAGGCAGGCCAGGCGCATCACGTAGGGGGCGGCCCGCTGGGTGAGCGCCCCGAGGAGGCCGGGGGGGCGGAGCTTGAGGGTGGGGTAGAGCTCCCACCACATCTCGCGGAGCGAGGGGTCGCGGACGAACGGGGTCCTGTCCTCGCCCATCGCGCCGAGGATCGCGGAGTTCATCCTCGACGCCACGCTCCGGAATTTGGGGGAGTCCTGGTTGATCATCCCCCCCTCGGGGAGGTTCTTGGAATCCCGGCTCACACACCACAGAAACCGGTTGCCGAAGCCGTTGGCCATGTCCACCGAGAGGAGGTTGTTGGTGAGGTCCTCGAAGGTGGAGTGCCCCACGATCGAGACGTGGGCCCCCGTCGTGCGCACCGGGGCGTTCTTGGTCGAGCTCTCGACGTTCTCCCCCTCCCAAAACTGGCGGACCTTCTGGGACAGGCTCGACCCGTCGCGGTTCATCATCCCGAGGACCCCGCCGAACTCGCTTTCGAGCCAGAGGGCCCGCTTGTCGGCGACTCCCTTGGCGATGATGATCTTCTTTTTTGGGGGCATGCCGGGGAGGGCCTTGGGATCGTCGACCTCCTGGGAAATCTCGTCCTGGATCCGGACGATCATCCCCTCGCCCGAGGCCATCCCCCGCTTGACGTTGTCGGCGACCCACTCGGGGGAGACCGATTCGAGGACGTGCCGCGCCGCCTCCCACGAGGTCCCCTTGCGGCCGGTCGCGGTGTTGCCGATCACCGCGACGAAGAACTTGAGGGCGTGCCTCGCGCCGCCCAGCATCATGTGCGGCCCCCGCCCGACCATGTTGCCGAGGCCCGCGGCCATCGTGAGGAGGGTCGGGGCGGGGTCGGCTTCGGTGTGGGGCATGATGAGCTCCATGGCCTCGCCGAGGAGCCCGTGGTACGCGGCCTGGCCGAGCGGCTTCGGCCAGTACTTGGGGAGCTCGTCGTCTTTGCAGCCGGCCGCGCCGAGGAACTCGATCCGGGATTGACGCTCCTCCCGGCGGGCGACCAGCTCCTCGGAGGTGTAGCGGTTGGAGTAGGTGTCCCGGATGTCCTCCAACGCGGCCTCGGCGAGACGCCGGGCGATCGCCTTCTGTTTCACGATCTCCGCGTGGTACTTCGCATTGGCCCCGTGCGGGACGTCGTTCAGGACCTCGCCGAGCAGCTCGTCGCCGCCGATCTCGTCGAATCGGCCCATCCGGATCAACTCCTCGGCGACGTGGATCGCGTCGGCGGGGAGCCCCGAGTGATGGACCGCGACGATCGCGTCGAAGAGGAATTGATGCGAGTCGCGGTAGAGGTCCTCGCGGGCGAGGACCTCCAGGACGTCCGCGATCGTGCCGTTGTCGAGCATCATCCCCCCGAGGAGCTTGCGCTCGGCTTCGAGGTTGTGGGGGGGGAGCTGGTCGGGGAGCGGATCGCGGACGTAGATGTCACGATTCGCGTTGCCGTTGTGAGCAGCCATGGGATGTTTCTCTTTCTCGGATTAGAAATGAAATAAAAAACGGATCATCACACGTTGAAAAGTTGCCCGGTCCCTGCGTCGGGCCGGGCGGGGATGGAAAAGCGGTAAACGGGATGGAGGGGATCGGTCCGATCGCCCAGCGTTGCCAGATCGCCGCGCTCGCGGAGGCGATTGATCGCCAGGACGATTTCCTCCTGGTCGAAGTCCCTGGCCAGGTAGGTCACCAGCTCCCAGGCCGAGAGGGGGCGGGCCTGGCGTGCGATCTCGGCGAGGATCGCGGACTCGGCCGCGACGGCATTGACGGCTTGGTCAAACACCGTTCACCCCCTTCGGCCGGGGGATTCGGAGGAAGTGCTTCGACTCGGGGACGGCCGGATCGTGCATGTCGATCAATCGCCCCTGGGTGATGAGGCGGGAGACCCCGTCGATCACCTGGAGGTGAGTCGGCCGCTTGTATTCCTGGCGTTTGTGCCGCGCGGCGAGGGCCTTGATGACCCCCAGGAGCGTGGTCGGTTGCTCGCACAGGGCGACGTAGTCGAGGATCATCTCCTCGGCCTGGGCGTCGGGGAGGACCGGGTCTGGCGTCTCGTCGTTCATCCCCGGGCCTCCTCGTCGAATTGCTCGGGGAAGCCGAAGCGGACCGCGACCAGGTCGCGCTCAAGGTACGAGACGCGGCGGAGGATGCCGCGGCGGGAGAGCCCGAGGAGGGCGTCGTTGAATTCGAGGCGGGTGAGCGCCTTGACGGCCCAGGAATGGAGCCGGAGCTCGCGGGACGTGACGGGCCTCCCCATGCGTTCGATCGCCTCGACGATCGCGGAGTCGGCCTCGGTGAGGTGGCACGGGAAGGCGGGGACGCGCGGGTTCGAACGCACTGGGTGCGCGACCGAGCTGCGGCCCGGTGGGCGTTGGCGATTCATGTTTTTCGCTTCTTTCAGGCGGCCGGGAGACGGGGGTACTTGGCAGTTGGCCCGTCAGACAGCCGTGGTTAGAGATTCAGGACGTGGTCAAGTATGCGCGATCTGTCGTGGCTCGCAAGAGGAGAGATCCCGGTCGTGAGCCCGAGCGGCCCCCAGGGCGGCGTCGAGGTTGCGGAACCGGCCGAAGAATCGGCCGTTGTCGAACGACGCGATCCACGCTTTCTGGCGGCTCGCGGGGCGGACGACGAGCTTCGTGCCATCCCTGAGCGGCACTTCGCGGACCCTCCTCCTCTCGCGGGCGCTGAATCGAGTCCACATGCTTCGATCCTCCCTCTGGAGTAAAGACTGGTTAGATGGGGTAAGTGGGTTAATTATGCGCAAGACGCGCATGGTTAGGGAAGATAGTCGAGCCGATGGACGAGCTCCCCCATCGGGGTGAGGCGCGTGACGGCGAGGCCCTCGGCGTCGAAGGTGACCGCCTCGCGGGGGATGTCGAAGGCGATCGGGGCGGCGTGGCACGGGGCCGTGAAGACGATCAGGCCCGACCGGGCATAGGCGAAGGTGAGGACGATCTTCGCCCCGCCGTCGACCGAATAGTAGGCGCACGGCCTGCGGGTCCCCCGGGCCTGGAGCCAGCCCACGAGCTCGGCGTAGTTCGATGGGGCGGTTGATGTGGAAGTCATTTTCGGTCTCCCTTGGTGAGGTTGAGATCGGGCCAAAAGAACTCGACCACCCAGACATCGGGTTTGCTTTTATGGTCGAAGCCCCGGCCCCGGTAAATGGTATCCCACGTTTCGAAAAACTGTGCGCGGGTGTAGCCGGCGAATCCTTCGATCTCGATTTCCCCGGCCGTGATCAGGCCGAGCGGCTCGATCCAGGTCCCCCGGTTATTCAGGACCATCCGAGCGGCCCAGCGGGGGAGGAAGATCGAGGGCCTCCAGGCCGAGACGCCCGGGGGCTTGATGCCGGGGGGATAATCGGCCGCGAAGGCGATGCCCCGGGGGTCGCGGCGGTCGTAGAGCTTGCGGTTCGCGATGCCCCAGGTCTCGCGGACCCAGAGCCGATCGCCCCGGCCCCCGTAGGGGCTCCGCTCGCGCGAGGCCCCGGGCTTGATCGGCCGGCGGGTCTGGTGCTTCCGCCCCTCCCGGATCGCCAGCACTTGCTGGCGGCGGAAGAGGATCGGGTATTCGCCGTGCTTCATTCGGGTTCTCCTTTCCTGGGTTTCTTCTTCGCCTTCTCGGCGATCGCACGCGATCGAGACCGCCGCCGAGGG
>CALKTZ010000716.1 GCA_937997355.1 uncultured Planctomycetales bacterium
AAAAACAACAGCTCACCCTCACCCTCCTGGCGGATTCGCCGAGGATCTACCCCGGGATCAAGGATCTCGTCGCTGCTTTGAAGGGGAAAGTCACGCTCGCACTCGTGACGGGGACTTCGCGAGCAAATGTCGACGTCGTCTTGAATTCGGCCGGGCTTGGCGAATCGTTTCCCTTGATTGTTGCCAAGGATGACGTTCGGCAAGTGAAACCGGCGCCCGATTGCTACAGGCTTGCGCTCGAACGGCTAGGGCTCAAGCCGGATGAGGCTGTGGCCCTGGAAGATTCCCCCACGGGAATTGCTTCGGCGAAGGCTGCCGGGATTCGAACGATTGCCGTCGGACATCGCCGGCGCGCCGGCGATTGGACCGAGGGCTCTCCCTTTCTCGAAAATCTCGAATCCCCCTCGACTCTGCTCGATGAGTTGGGGCTTTGAGTGCCATCGACGAACCGGACGTTTGCCGGCAGTGGCGATACGAAGTTCATGCGGGATGGCCAAATCGCCTGATCTGACCGTTTCTTTTCCTCCCCCTCACTTCCCGAGGACGAAGACTTGGGATAGAATCACATCAAGGCACAATCCTCCATTCACGCAGGCGTTCGCCTCGGATACTGGTTGAGTTGTGCCGCCTCTCGCCGAACCAATATCGGCTTCCGCCGTCTCCTTCGCTCTGTTGGGGGCATCGCATGAATGATTGCCGTCGACGTGCCGAATGCGTTCCGCGACTGTTGAGATGCATATTGCTCCTCAGTGTGGCCGGAGCGATCTGCTTCCTTGGATTTGAGTCGCAAGTCCTGGGTGCGGAAAGAGCGAAGCCCAAGATCGTTGCCCCTGCACAGGGGAGCGGCGCTGTTAAAGCAAAGGCCAAGGAAAATCCAATCGATCATTGGATCGAGGCGGGATGGGCAAAGGCGAAGGTCAAACCCGCCCGCGAGTCCGTTGAGGAGGAGTTTGTCCGCCGGATCTACCTCGATATCGTCGGGCGAATCCCTTCGGTGCAGGAAGTCACGGTCTATTTGCAGAGTCGAGAATCCGACAAGCGGAAGAAGCTTGTCGACGCTCTCCTGGACCATCCGGATTACGACAAGAACTTCGCGACGATCTGGACGATTCTTTTAATTGGCCGAAGCGATCAGGGAAGGATGGTCGATCGGGCGGCGCTCACGAGCTGGCTGCGAAAGCAGTTCTCGTCGAATCGTCCCTGGAACGAGATCGTCCACGACCTCGTCGCCGCGCAAGGTTCCAACAAGACCAACGGCGCGGTGAACTATGCCCTGGCTCACCTCGAATCCGACGCGGTCCCGCTGACATCCCGGACGACTCGGCTCTTCCTGGGGCAGCAGATTCAATGCACCCAGTGCCACGACCACCCGACCAATGCCTGGAAGCAGGGTGATTTCTGGGGGATCAACGCCTTCTTCAAGGGGGTCAAGACGGAACGCGTCCGAGGCGTGGACGCCTCGGGCGTGGAGATGGATGATCACACCGAGGTGACCGACGAGCCGACCGAGGCGTATGCCACCTTCGATCGACGCAACGGCATGGTCGGAGTCGCTCTTCCCAAGTATCTCGACGGCCGGAAGGTCGCGCTGGGGGGGGAGGTGCTCCGGCGGGTCGAAC
>CALKTZ010000717.1 GCA_937997355.1 uncultured Planctomycetales bacterium
CATCCAGTGCACCAACAACCTGAAGCAGATCGGCCTGGCGATGCACAACTACCTCAGCACCTGGACCGAGACGATCCCCAACTCGGGGAGCCGCCTGGGCACGGGCTATCCCAACGATCATTCGCCCCTCGCGCGTTTGCTGCCGTATGCCGAGCAGGCCAACCTGTTGAACCTGATGAATTTCGACCTCCAGATGGGGCATCCGGCGGTGGTGGACCTCCCGCCCGACGTCCGCACGATCGCCTCGACGGTCGTCTCGATGTTCCTCTGCCCGAGCGACGGCGCCGCCCCGCTGACCAGCATCACCTACGTCTCGCAACCCGTGACCTACGCCGGCACCAACTACGGGGCCAATCAGAGCGACGGCACCTTCACCTCGACGGCATCGCCCCAGGTCCATCCCATGAATCCGGGGAACGGGCTGTTCTGGGTGAGCGCGGGGACCAGGCTCGCCGAGATTCCCGACGGGACCTCGAACACACTCGCGTTCACCGAGTCGATCCGCGGCGACGGGACCCGCCTCGCGAATACGCTGCCGGTTACGGATGTGCGCAAGTATCGCTCCATGGTGAGCGAGGTTTACGCCGCCGCGGAGACGGGAGCGGGGCAGACCAACTGGGATAGCCGCCGGATGACCGTCTGGCTGCGGGGCTCGCTGCCGGAAGGCCCCGTGATGAACGGATTCTTCACGCCGAACAGCCCCAAGCCCGATTATGTCTCCGGCTCCAGCAAGCTCACGGCCGCGCGGAGCTTCCATCCGGGCGGGGTGAATGCCCTCTTCTGCGACGGCAGCGTCCATTTCTTGAAGGATGCGATCAGCCTGCCGGTCTATCGCGGCCTGTGGACCCGAGCCGCCGGGGAGGTCCTCTCCGCCGACAGCTATTGATCGGAGGCGACTCGCCATCGATTATCGAAGCCTCGGTCATCTCGAAATCCAGGAAATGAGCCCCCGGCCGTCGGCCATCAATCGATGAGCCCGCGGCCGGGACGCGACCAGGACGCGTTCCATGCACAGCCTGTCCTTGATGCGGTGGCGAGCGATTCTCCCTCGCCACCCGGCCCTATCGGTTGTGATTGTCATGTCCCTCCAGGCCGGGCCGCTCGGGGCATCCGCCCGGGGGGACGCCCCCCCCGGCGATGCCGCACCGATCAAGGCCGGGCCGGTCACGATCCCCGGCGCCGAGCAATTCGACCTGCGGGCGAAGTCGGGGCTCGATTATCGGATCTTCGTCGCCTCTCCCCCCTCGCCCGCTCCCGAGCGGGGCCATCCGGTCATCTATCTGACCGACGCCAATTTCAATTTTCCGATCCTCCTGGCGGCCGTTCAGAAGCAGACGCTCGGCCCGTTGCGGGCGGTCGTCGTGGGGATCGGCTACCCGATCGACGACCCGAAGGCCCAGCGCGAACGCCGAGGCTTCGACCTCACGCCGCCGACCTCGGAAGAGTGGAAGAAGTCGAGCGCGGGGGCGATGGGGGCGTACAAAACCGGCGGCGACCGGCAGTTCCTCGATTTCATCGAGGCCGAGCTCAAGCCGATCGTCGAGCGGCGCTACAGGATCGATCGTTCGCATCAGACCCTCTTCGGCCACTCGTTCGGCGGCCTGTTCGTGCTGCGGACCCTCTTCGCGAGGCCGAAGGCGTTCCAGACT
>CALKTZ010000718.1 GCA_937997355.1 uncultured Planctomycetales bacterium
CACGCATTTGCTCCTCTGCCCGCCGATTCCCGAATCGGCCCTGGAGTTCGATCCCACACTCAGCCGGATACTCGCCCCCTGGCTAGCGAATCGAACGCCGATCTTCCGCAAGGATCTCGCCGACGCCGACGGCGTGTTCCGAAGCTATGCCATCTATCCGCTCGATGTCCCGGAAAAGGTCGTCACCATGACCAACCCGGAAAAGGGGAAGGTGACGCCATGAATCACGATTCTCCCCGCCTCTCCGAGTTGAGGTCGCGTGCCCAGAAGGGGCGGCATCGCGAGATCGGCAACATCCTCGCCCGAAAATACGCGAGGCCGACGGCGATCTACGGAACCTGGCTCGCAGTGCGTCTCGGACTCTCGGCGCATCAGGTAACCCTCGCGGCGCTGGCCTCGTCGCTGGGGGGAGCGATCGCGATCGGCTCGGGAGATCGGCTCGGATTCATCACGGGCGTGTTGCTGCTCCATCTCGCGTTCTGGCTCGACCATGTTGACGGCCAGGTAGCTCGCTGGCGAGGGACGACCAGCCTCGACGGCGTCTACTTCGATTACCTGATGCCCCACGCCGCCAACCTGGTCCTGGGCTTTGCGATCGGCTTCGGCCTGTCAGCCTGCACCGGGGATCTGCACTGGACGATCGCCGGATTCGCCATGGCGTTCGGCTGGGGACTCCTGAGCCTGCACAACGATTGCCGGTACAAGGCGTTCTTTCAGCGATTGAAGAGCATCCATGGCTCGTATCGCGTCGATGGCGGGAGTGGAGGGCGGCCGTCGCCTCCGACACCGCCCCCTCGGCGGCTTCGAGCCTGGATCGTCTGGTCCGCTTACAAGTCGTGCGAACATCACGTCGTTTTGCTGGGACTCACCGGACTCGCCGCCCTGGCCCTGATTGTGCCGAGCCTCTGGATTCCCTGCTGGAAGTTGTCGGCGGTGTTCATGGCCGTGATTTCCCCGACCCTGGCGACGGCCCGAATCGGCCGCTCGATCGTGAAACAGTCGACCGAGGATGAATTTTCGCGGTGGTTCCGACGAATCTCCTCCTGACGCGCGGACGATTGAAATCCTTCGTCCGTGTTACGATGGTCGAGACATTCTTGAAGGTTTCCAGCGGGAGCGACACCCATGACCGCGTTGGCGATGTTGTTTCTCATTGCCCATCTCTCCACGGGCGTGCTCAATATCCTCATCGCCTTGCCGCTGATTCGCCGACGAATCCCGCCCAACGGGCTTTACGGCTTCCGGACGCGGAAAACCCGGGCGAACGAACAGGTCTGGTATGATGCGAATGCCTATTCGGGACATTGCCTGAAACTCGCCGGAATCGCCACGATTGCGGCCGGTTTCATCCTCTATTCCTTCTACTTCGTCGTGCTGCGCGATCCGGCGACTCAACCACCGCGAATTCAGATGATCTATCTGGGCGTTGGATTATGTATCCTGACACTCCCCGTCCTGGCGAGTGTCGTCGCGAGCTATCGCCACCTCCATCGGATTGCCCCCTGAATTCCAAGCCGCATGATCTGACCGGCCGCCGTCCCCTGGACAAGCCCGGCGCGGAGGGGTATCACCGATCAAGGCGATCGAGCCCGATTGAGCCGACGAATTCCCTCAAGGCATTCGCGCGTTGAATGGGATTCTCGACGACGCCGATCGTGACGCAACCCCAACCTCCTGTCGTGCCGAGTGTTCCCGTGGTCCAGAACTCCTCTCCCGGCTTCGACGATTCGCCGAATCACCTCCCCGAGTTGCCCGAGTCTCGTGATCGCGGCATCGGCGTGGTAGGCGCGGGCTTCATCGTGCGGGATTGCCATCTGGTGGCCTACGCCGAGGCGAGTTTTCGGGTCGTCGGGATCACGTCGAGGAACCCGGAGCGAGCCCGGGAGGTGGCCCAACTGCGCGGGGTTGAGAATGTCTACGATTCCCTCGACGCGATGCTCGCCAATCCCGAGATCGAAGTCATCGACATCGCCGTTCCCCCGCTTGCTCAGCCGGCCTTGATTCGAGAAATTCTCCGCCAGGGAAAACACGTCAAAGGGATTTTGGCCCAGAAGCCGCTGGCGATGACGCTGGCCGAAGGTCGAGAGTTGGTCGAAGCCTGCGAGCGCGCGAATGTGCTGCTCCAGGTGAACCAGAACATGCGCTACGACCATTCGGTCCGCGCGTTGAAATCGCTGCTGGACCGTGGAAAGTTGGGAGAGCCGGTCCTGGCGACAATTGAGATGCGGGCCATCCCCCACTGGATGCCCTGGGCCAGGGAAGGCCCATCCGTTTCAACCTTCATCATGAGCATCCATCACCTGGATACCTTCCGTTACTGGCTGGGAGATCCGACCCGAGTTCTCGCGAGTACGCGCCCCGACCCGCGCACGAAATTTCCCCATCGGGATGGGATCAATCTGTATATTCTTGAATTCGAGAATGGGGCGCGCGCGTCGGCATGGGACGACGTCTGGTCGGGACCGGCTCTTGAAGGCGCCGGCTCCGAGATCGGCATCCGCTGGCGCTTTGAAGGGACCGAAGGACTGGCGACGGGGACGATCGGCTGGCCGGGCTGGCCGAACCGGGTTCCCAGCACGATCGATTACACGACGATTCGGGACGAAGGGCTCTGGCATCGACCCCGCTGGAACGAGGCATGGTTTCCCGACGCATTCACCGGGACGATGGCCGGATTGCTCCGGGCGATCGAGAGGGGGATTGAGCCGGATATCTCCGGACGCGACAATCTGGGCACACTCGCCTTGTGCGAGGCGGTCTTCCGCGAATCGACGGCTCCGGCGAATCTCCGATCCGATTCCCCAGGAAATCGATGACAATGGTGTTGATCGAAACCATCCGCGACGATTTGCTGCTGATCCCGATCCAGGCCCAGGCCGAACCGCCCGTGCCGGGCGACGGAATCGAGACCGATCTCGTGATCCATGAAGTCGTATTAGGACCGTTTCCCATTTTCGGGTTCCTGGCCGCGATCTTGCTCGTCTTCGCGATCCTGCTCCTGTACATCCGCTGGCTGAGACGGCGAAACCAGGACCTCGCCGAGAATCTCAAGTCGCTGACGGGAGAACGGCGGCGTGCGGAACGGGCGCTGCGCGAGACGGAAGTTTTCTACCATTCGCTCGTCGAAACCCTCCCCCAGATGATCCTGCGAAAAGACCTGGACGGGAAGTTCACATTCGTGAACCAGCGATTTTGCACCGAGCTTGGACGCGACCTCGGCGACATCGTCGGCAAGACCGATCACGACTTCTTCCGGCGGGATCTCGCCGACAAATACCGCCAGGACGACCGCCGGGTCATCGAGAGCGGCGAGCCCTTCGAGGCCGTCGAGGAGCATGTCACGCCCCAGGGGGAAACCCTCTACGTCCAGATCATGAAGACCCCGCTTCAGAGCGCCGACGGTAAGCCGATCGGCATTCAAGGGATTTTCTGGGACGTCACCGAGCGCAAGCGCGCCGAGGAGCGGCTCAAGGAGCAAAACTCCAAGCTCCAGGAAATGGCGCGCTCCGAGCACGAGGCGCACGATGCGCTCAAGGCGGCACAGTCTCGACTCGTCGAGCAGGAGAAGCTGGCGAGCCTCGGTCATCTCGTGGCCGGCGTGGCCCATGAGATCAACAACCCCCTCGCGTTCGTGAGCAACAACATCGCGGTCCTCGAACGCGACCTGCGCGACCTGATCGAATTGATCGCCCTCTTCCGCAAGATCGAGGCACAGGCCGACTCCTCCGATCGGACGGACCACGTCCAGCTAGTCGAACTGGCGGAACAGATCGACCTCGACTACACGATCGAGAATCTCCCCCGCCTGCTCGACCGCACCCGCGAGGGGCTGCGGCGGATCGAGCGGATCGTGAAGGACCTTCGCCTCTTCGCCCGCGTCGACGAAGGCGAGTGGAATGAGGTCGATCTCAATCCGGGGATCGAGTCTTCCGCGAACATGGTGAAGGGCTATGCACGCAAGAAAGAAGTCACGATCAACCTCGAACTCGGGGAGTTGCCGGCGGTCCTCTGCCGGGCCGCCAAGATCCATCAGGTCGTCGTGAACCTGCTCACGAACGCGATCGACGCCTGCAAACGAGGGGGCGCGGTGACGGTTCGCACAGGCCCGGAAACGGAAGTGTCGGGGGTTCGGATCGAGGTCCAGGATACCGGATGCGGCATCGACCCGGCCGTTCGCGAACGGATCTTCGATCCATTCTTCACGACCAAGCCCCTCGGGCAAGGGACGGGCCTGGGACTTTCGATCAGCTACGGGATCGTCCGAGAGCACGGGGGGACGATCGAGGTGCATTCCAGGCCCGGCGAGGGATCGCATTTCATCATCCATCTGCCGATCGCGCCGGAACGCCCATTATTGCGCCCCTCGCCCGCCCCGGCGCCGTTGACGGCCCAACCATCGTCATGAGTGGATTATCCCTTTCCGACGCTCAGGATCATCGTCATGCAACTCGGCCTCATCAATTCCGCCTGGGTCCAGGCGGGACAGGGAACCGCCTTCGGCATCCGAAAAGCCAAGGAAATCGGCTTCGATAGCATCGATATCTTCGCCGATCCGCTCGAAATCGATATCCGGGAAAAGAAGCTCATCAAGGACGAGTGCGACCGCGCCGGCTTGCCGATCGTGAGCGTGGCCTGTGTCGCGGTCGGGCTGATCGACTTCAATCCGAGCGTTCAGAATTTTCACCTCGAACGCGTCAAGGCTTATCTGGATATGGCCTACCTGTTCGAAGCCAGGAACGTCCTGCTGGTGCTCGGCGAATATATCTGGCAGCGCGAGGTGATCCCTCCCGAGGAACAGTGGCAAACGGCCGTCAGGCACACGCGCACCCTGGGGCTCCACGCGGAAAAGCTCGGCCTGCAAATCGCCCTCGAACTGGAGCCGTTTACACTTTCCCTCCTGAACGACGTCGACAGCATGGCCCGGTTCCTGGATCATGTCGATTGCCCCGCCGTGGGAGCCAACGTCGACATTTCCCACCTCGTGCTCGCCAGGCAAACGCCGGAAATGCTGGAAAAGCTCCGAGGCAAGGTGTGTCACGTCCACATCTCGGACTGCGACGGCCGCGTCCCCGGAGACCTGCCGCCGGGCCGAGGGGTCGTCGATTTCCCCCCTTATCTCGAGGCGCTCAAGAAGCTGAATCTTCGAGACGTGGCGATGTCCATCGAGCTCGAATATTCCCCCGAGCCCGACAAGATCGTCGAATGGGTCACGGAGGCTTACGAACAGACCGCTCGCCTGCTGCGTGACGCGGGACTTCGCCCTTGATCCGCGCCGGGGGCCGGGCTGCCAGGGTGGCCATCGTCGCCTTGCTGGGATTGATCTGGATCTGGCCGGCCCTCGCGACTGTATTCGAAGCGACCCACGGGATCGCGAGCCTTCAAACAACCCTGATCGGCGGTGGCTGGATATCCCTTGCGGACAGTCTCGACGACCTCCCCGGCTCGCGTTCGGTGCTCCGGGCGCAAGGAATCGACGGAGGAAGCCTGCTCGATCCCGCCTCCGCGAATCTCGCGACCGGCGAAGATCGCGTCAGTCGCCCGGTCCGACTGGCGTCCGAAACCCTGGGCCTGGTCCTCCTCACCGAAATCCTCGCGCTCCCTTTGGGAATCCTCCTGGCCTGGCTGCTGTTCCGGTCGGATGCCCCGGCGGCCCGACTGTTGCTGGCACTCCTGCTCCTCTCCGCCTTCGTGCCTTTGCCGTTGCACGCGACCGCCTGGCTGGGAGCGTTCGGGAACGTCGGGCGTCTTCAGGTGTTTGGCGGAGTCCGGCCGATCCTGGTGGGACGCTTCGGAGCCGCCGTCATTCATGCCCTGGCGGCGCTCCCCTGGGTCGTCCTGCTCGCCGGGGTTGGGCTCCGATCGGTCGAGCCGGAGTTGGAAGATCAGGCCCGGATGGACCGTCCCGACGGATGGGTGGCCTTCCACATCACCCTCAGACGAGGGCTCGGGGGGATTCTCTCGGCCGCATTGGCAATTGCCGTCTTGACCGCCGTCGACATGACCGTGACCGACCTGCTCCAGATTCGGACCTACGCCGAGGAAGCCTATTTGCAATCGATCCTGGGCGAAGAGCCGGCGAGCGCATCGGCCGTGGCCCTGCCCCCCTTGCTGGTGCTGGGACCATTGATCGGGTTCCTGGCATGGAGATTGACGGAAGTTGAGCCCAGGCGTCTGGCATCGGTATACGCACGGTCTTCGCGACAGCCGCTCGGGTCGTGGAGGATCCCAATCGGCATCGTGCTGATCGTGTTGATCACCGTGCTGGCCTGCCTGCCGGCCTATGCGCTCATCTGGCGAGCGGGACGAGTCGGCGGCCGGGCAAACCTCGGGCAACCGCCAACATGGTCCGCGCGAGGATTGACGGGGACGTTGTCCGAAGCCTGGGACGATAGCTGGGAACCGCTTCAAACCAGCCTTGCATGGTCGGCCGTCGCGGCGACGACCGCCTCCGGCCTGGCCTGGTCGCTCGCCTGGCTCTGCCGCCGCTCCTGGTTCTGGCGATCGTTGACCTTGCTCACGGTCATCGTCGGCCTGGCGGCGCCGGGGCCGGTCGCCGGCATGGCCCTGAAGATCGCTTATCGTACGAGCGACGTCATCGCCGATTCGGCCGCGATCGTCGTGCTCGGGATGGTCTGCCGGATCTTGCCCTACGCCATCCTGATCCTCTGGCCCTCGATGCGAATGATCCCTCCCGAAATGTTCGACGTCGCCGCCACATCGGGCCACGGCCCCTGGGGCCAAATTCGCCATGTCGCCGTTCCGTATACCCGGGCCGGCGCCTGGACCGCCTGGGCCGTGACTTTTGCGCTTGCCATGGGAGAACTGCCGACGACCAACCTGGTCTTGCCGCCCGGCATGACGACCATCTCGATGAGGGTCTGGACGCTCCTTCACACGGGGGTGGAGAGCCACCTGGCCGGGGTGACACTCGTGATGCTGGGCGTGATCGCCGGCGCGGGGCTCATTGTCCTGGCCTCGGTCAGAGCGCTCGGCCGATCCTTGCACAACCGCAACTCCCTTGATTTGCCCGACGCATCGGTTGAAAGTCTCTCTGAACATTTCGCGTGAGAAACCGGGAGGGTCGACCGATGACACGCCGCCTCGGATTGGGACCGGTCTTCAAATACGAATGGATCGTGGCCACCCGCCGCTGGCAACTCTACGCAGTTCGCTCGTTGTTCGTCCTTGCGATCCTGGCCGCGATTTCCCTGTTCTGGATGACCGCCGGTCCCGAGGCCGACACGATCACCACGGACAACCTCGCCATGCTCGGCGCCGCCGTTTATGGCGCGATGGTCTGGATCCAGATTACCATGGTGCTGCTCATCGCCCCCGCCATGACCGCGGGCGCGGTTTGCCTGGACAAATCTCGCGGCACGCTCGACCATCTGCTCGCCACCGACCTGTCGAACACCGAGATCGTGCTCGGCAAACTCGCCGTGCGGCTGTTCCCGATCATGGGAATCGTGGGAAGCCTACTGCCCGCCCTGGTGTTGACGACCCTGCTGGGCGGGGTCGATCCCGATGCCCTTTTCGGCTCGTTCCTCGTGACGCTCGGGACGGCAACGTTTGCCTGCGCCCTCACCTTCACCCTCTCGACGTGGGGCAACAAGATCCACGAGGTCCTCTGCACGGCCTATCTACTCCTGCTCGGTTGGGTTCTCGCGTTGCCGGTCGGTTCTCTGCTGGGTTACCTGGTCGGATCATTCCGGCTGTCCAATCAATTTTGGACCTATGGTTCACCCGCCAATCCCTATTATCTGGTGTCCGCCCCCTATACATCTCCCGAATCGATCGGATATGGGTCCTGGCTGGCTTACCTCGCGGGCTGCCTTCTTGTTTCAACTCTGCTCATCGTCCTCGCGACCTGGCGCATCCGGATTATTTGCTTGAAGCAAGCGGGCCGCGGCGCGATCTCTCGAAGTCATTCGGAACCGAAGCCGCCGGCACGTTGGAAGTTCTGGGCGCATGGCCCGAAATTCCACCTTCCCCGGCCGACCCTCAACGGCAACCCCGTCCTCTGGCGCGAATGGCACCGGACGCGCCCCTCGCGCTGGATGGCCTTCGTTTGGTGGTCCTATGGTACGACCAGCCTGTTTTTCAGCTCCGTCGTCCTGTATGAAATGTTGAACGGCAACGACGGCGCGGCGCTGGAGATCGGGTTACTGATCAACGTCTTCCAGGTGAATGTCGGCCTCCTGCTCCTCAACATCCAGGCGGTGACGAGCCTCTCGGAAGAACGGATGCGAGGAAGCCTCGACGTCCTCATGACGACTCCGCTCACGACCCGCCAGATCCTGGCCGGCAAGTGGTGGGGCGCCTGGCGAATCTTGCCTCGGCTCATGGTCCTCCCTTCGATGGTTGCCGGCGTCATCGCCCTCTTTTCAAACCATTGGGAGTTATGGCCCTGCTTCGTCCTCCTGCTCTCCGGCTATGGAGCTGTCGCAATCTCCACGGGGCTTGCCTGTGCAACCTGGATCTCCCGGCCCAGCCGCGCGATTGCAGCATCGATTTCGCTCTGCTTTTGCTTCAATGCAGTAATCGGTGTGCTCGGGCTTTGGGTTATTTCTTATGACGTCCATTACAACGACGAGATTTCGACTTTGACGAAGCTCTTTGTCCCACTCCTCGCCTCGTTCACCGGCAGCATTCTATCCACGACCGCCATGGATGAGCATTTAGCTTTCGATATTTCAGTATTTGGCATGCAGCTATGTTTCATCACATCATCGGTCTTTCAATACCTCATTGCTTCGACGCTCTTCGTGACTGCCTGGCTTTCGTTCGATCGCCGATTGGGACGTTCGTCGAATCGACGCCGACGGATTCGCCCTCCGTCGCGGGCTGGCATCCGTCAAAGGAAAGGCACCCCGCTGCCATCCTGAAATGAATAACTCACAAGGCTTCGATTCATCCTTTGATGATCAGGGACATCGTCGCATCCTCGTTGGACTTCGGCTCTCCCATCGTTTTCTTCCGCTTCGAGGTTTTTCATGAGAAGTGCTCGACTTTCCTCCGGAACCGTCCAAGAGTCCTGCCCGCGTCCTTCAAGGGTGATGGGGGCAATGGCTTACCTGGTTGTTCCTTCGCTTGCGCTCGCTTGCCTCGTCTCGAACGCGACCGCCGATTCCAAGCTCGATTCCCAGCCGGGGATCGTGAAGACGGAATTCATCTACGAGACGGCCCCGTTCCCGGAGTGCCACGCCTCGACGATCGTCGAAACTCCGGGCGGGCTCGTCGCGGCCTGGTTCGGAGGAACTCGCGAAGGAAATCCGGATGTCGGCGTCTGGCTGTCGCGTCAGGTGGATGGAAAATGGACGGCTCCCGCCGAGGTAGCCAACGGCGCCGAGACCGAAAACCCCAGGCGACACTGCATCAACCCGGTCCTCTTTCAGATTCCCGGCGGCGATCTGCTTCTGTTCTACAAGACCGGCGACTGGTGGGGATATTCGAAGCGATCCAGGGACCATGGAGTGACGTGGTCGAAACCGGAGCGGTTGCACAACGGTCTCTTCGGCCCCGTGAAGAACAAGCCGGTCCTGCTGGCCGATGGTTCGATTCTCAGCCCGTCGAGCTCGGAGCTGAATCGGGCCATGCCGGTCGGAAGCCAACGTGTGACGAACTGGCGGGTCCACTTCGAGCGGAGCACCGATGGCGGCAAGACCTGGCAATTCATCGGCCCGCTCAACGATGGGGTCGAGATTTCCGCCATTCAGCCGAGCATCCTGTTCCATTCCGACAAGCGACTGCAAGCGATCGGGCGAACCAAACAAGGCAAGCTCTACGAAACCTGGTCCGAGGATGGCGGCCTGAGCTGGGGGAAGCTCACCCTCACCGAGATGCCCAACAATAATTCGGGCACCGACGCCGTCACCCTCAAGGATGGCCGCCATCTCCTGGTCTACAACCACGTCACTAACGACCCCGGCCGTCCTCGCGGCAGTCGTTCGCCGATCAACGTCTCGGTATCGAAGGACGGCAAGACCTGGCAGGCCGCGCTGGTGCTTGAAGTCGAGCCTCGCGTGGAATTCTCCTATCCCGCGGTCATCCAGACGAGCGATGGCCTCGTCCACATCACCTACACCTGGAAACGGAAGAAGATCAAGCATGTCATCGTCGATCCCGCAAAGCTTGTCTTGCGCGATCTGGACCATGGCCACTGGCCGAAATGATCGCCGCGACGATCCGCGAGGCCGATGAAACTTCCCCACGAACGGCGATCGCCCTGAAAAAGTCGTCAGGATGAAGAATGACAAAACCGGCCGGCCCACCCAACTCTGGGCGAGGACGGCCGGTATCTCCCCGCCATATCGAGAACCGGAGCGAAAACGGGACTGGCTCGACGGTACGCCGCGTGCCTGTCCCATTTTTCGCGAGCCTGTACGATTGCGATGATCAGGAAACCTTCGGTCGTGAGTTTCGGCGGGGTCGGGAGACCGCCGCCGAACGAAGTACAGCCGTGTGCAATTTCATCGTGAACCGCTCGCTCTACGCCAGGCGAGAACTTCCAGGTTTTCCGATACGATCAAGCAAGCTGGGCGAAGATCGTCTTGAGCTTGCTCAGGAGTGTCGATCCGGAAGAGGACTGGATCGGGAAGAGCTGGAAGACTGGGTACACATAGTTGGGGAGGGTTCCCCCGGCCCACGCCGTGATTCCCGTCTGAAGGTTGTAGAGGAGCGTGCCGTTGCGGAACGATATTGGACATCTGCGCGGCACAGATGCTCGCCGATGTCCGGAA
>CALKTZ010000719.1 GCA_937997355.1 uncultured Planctomycetales bacterium
GCAAGACGATCGGCTTCGGCAGCCAGTCCCAGGCCGAGCAGCACATGGAGCAGGGGGAGCTTTTCAACCGGGTCACATCCGACGACATCCTCGAATTCGGCATGATCCCCGAGTTCGTCGGCCGGTTGCCGGTGATCTGCCCGCTGATGCCGCTGGACGTCGATGCCCTGGTCCAGATCATGACCGAGCCGAAGAACGCGCTGGTCAAGCAGTACCGCAAGTTCTTCGAAATGGAAGGCGCCGACGTCGAGTTCACGCACGATGCCCTGGTCGAGATCGCCAAGATGGCCAAGGCCAAGGACACCGGGGCACGCGGACTCCGCTCGATCATCGAGGACATCATGCTCGACATCATGTACGAGCTTCCCGACCGGGCGACCAAGGAAAAAGGGAAATATGTGGTCACCGCCGAGGTGGTCCAGAAACAGAAGAGCCTCTTCGACACGATCCCGGTCCCGGCCTCTCCATCCAAGCCGTCTTCGGAACGGAAGAAGGAAAGCGCTTAATCGGGCTTTTTCGATTTCAGGTTCAATCGAGCCAAGAAGAATGCAAAGGGCCTTCTCCCGATCGACGGAGAAGGCCCTTTCTTGCTTCCCGGACGAGGAAATGATCGGTCCGGTGGGTGATGGTTTCCTGACAGTGGAATACTCGGCGACTTCAAACGAGCAAGGCCCACCGTCGCGGCGAATTGCCGGAAGGTGGGCCTTGTTCCTGGATCAGTCTACCGGTCGGCCGAGCGGCCCCTCGCGAGACCGGGGTTCGCTCAATTCCCGCTTCCGCCGTTTCTGGCCTTGAGCAGCCGTTCGAGTGCGGCCGGGTCGATTTTGACCGCGGCTTTCGGCTTCTTGGCGGTCGGCGCGGTCCCCGCGACCGGGGATGACCCCGGGGCCGGCTGCGCGGAAGCCGAGGCAACGGGGGCGCGGGGCGTGGCGGCGGGAGTCGCCGAGGGGGCGGTCGCGGTCGCGGCCGAGGTCTGGGGAATGGCGACGGCGGTTCTGGTCGCAGGGCTCATGGCGGGCTGTGTCCCCGCACCGGAGTTGGGAATGGTTCCGGATGCGGGGGCGGCATTCCCCGTGAGATTGGTCAGGGGGAATTCGTTGGGTCCGGCGACGGCCTGCGCGGGGGACTGGGGCACTCTCCGGGGCGATTGGAAATCGGGCACGTTCATCCGGCTCGGGGGAATGGAGGAAGCCGATGCGCCGGGATCGTCGGAAGGAAGGCCGAGGTTGGGGGTGCGATCGGCCGCGAACCGTTCTTCGACGTTCGCCGGATCGGCCTGGGCCGAGGTTTGCTGGATCGCATCTCGGCCGAGGGGCTTGCAGATATTCTCCACCCATTGGGAGAGTTTGAGATAGGACGGATCGTTCGACGCCCGGAAGATGGGTCGCTTCGTCTTCCCGATACCGTGCGTCCGCAGGGAAGTGGTGAGGATCTCGCTCCTTGAAGGATTCGATGGATCGATCAACTGCAAGGTTGCGTCGAGATTGAGGTTCAAGGTATCGCGATTCAGATCGCGAGGGCTGCGGACCTGCCGAAGCTGGAACATCCCCGGATAGCGTTCGTTGTGGCACTTGGCGCAATGCCGCTGGAGGATGGGATGGACCGATCGGTTGAATTCTTCCGACAGCCTGAGGGCCGTTGGACGCGGCAGATTGAAGATATTGGGAACCTCGGCGATTCCGGATGCCATCGACCTGGTTTGCGCCCCGGATCGGCCGAGGGCCGCGGGATCCAACTCCTGGGGGCTTCCATCGCCCTGGATATCGCCGGGAGTGGCCTGGGCTTGCCGGACGCCCGGGTCCAGTTGGCGCTGCTTCGCCAGGCGGACCTGGGTCGCGTCCAACTTTTCGAGCATGGCCTTGGCCTGGATGTGCTTGGGATTGATCCTGAGGATGCCGTTGAGCTGCGTTCGCGCCTCGGTTTCCATGTTCTGGGCGAGGCACCACTGGGCGAGCTTGAGCCGTTCCTGAACGTCTTCGTCGGGGAACTGGCTCGCCTTGTACTGGTAGGCTTCCTGCAATGTGCTGAAGGTTTGCTCGATCCGCCGCCTCGGGAATCGCTTGGAGCCGGACGGCGTCTTGATCAGGTATCCTTCGTCATCCCGGATGATGGTCCCCTGAACGACCTGACCGTCTTTCAGGAGGATGACCCCATCCTCTTGTTGACTGCCGGGCGTAGCCGCATCGGGCTCGTCCGATGGCTCGGGCGTGCCGACGCTCGCCGGAGCGGATTCCGTCGGAGTCTCCGAGGGGAGGGGATCGGCCGGTTCCGCCGCCGCCAGGCCCAGGAGTCCGAGGATTGCCAGTATGGCCGGGAGAAATGGCTTTTTGGTAGACATGATGGCGGGACGTTAGTCGACGCCCTAGAATTCGTCAAGGCAACCTGGTCCTCATTTTCCGCGAGCGGTTCGGGGAGAGATCGGGGACTCCGGTGAGGGGGCAAATCGTTGGATTCCAGAGACCTGCCGACCCCCGGCGGACTGCTCGCCGGGATGATCGGCCATACCGTTGTCATCGACCTCAGATCGTCTTATGTTTGTCTCGGAACCTTCCAATCATTCGACGACGCGTTCCTCGAACTGGTGGATGCCGACCTGCACGATTTCCGGGACGGCAACGCCACCCGCGAGGTCTACGTCTATGACTCCGCCCGCGTCGGAATCCGGCGCAATCGCGCCCGCGTCCTGGTCCGGCGAGACGAGGTTGTCGCCATCTCCGCACTCTCGGATGTGGCCGAATCCTGACGGTCAAAGACCCTGTTCATCCTCCATCTCATCCTCGAGGAATGCGCGTCCGCCGTGCTCGGCGAGAGGCCGGGACGGCATCTTGCTCGTTTCCTCGGGAACGCAAATTGCATAGAATTCCCATGAGGAGAATCGGGCGGGGAACAATCTTTCCGAACCGTTTTCTCGACGAAATCGAAGAACATGCGTCTGAGATTCGTGACGATTGAGCGAATGGCTTGAGTTGAGGGGAACGGTTCGTGGGAGCGCCAGACATTCGCGACGCATGTTTGAAGCGGATCGTCGGCGTTCCCAAACAACCACGAGAGCACGCTCAGCCGGCCTGCCGAGCGATCGATCAAGGGATGGCTAATCCGATGAAACAGTTTCGCTGGTTTTTGATGGTGCCGCTCACGCTGGCGATGGCCGCGTTGAATGCTCCTGCATGGGGATCGTCGATCCGGGACCAGGCCGGGATGTTCAGCCCCGGCGCGGTCAAGGCCGCAACCGCTCAACTCGAACGGTTCGAGAAGGCCACCCGAGTTCCCGTGCTCATCGAGACGATCGACGACCTTTCGCTCGAGGCGGGGGCATCCCAGGCCGAGAAACATAGCGCGATCGGGAAGCTGGCGAGCGCCCGAGATCAGGAAAGCGGGAGCCGCGGCATTTTCTTGCTGATTTCCAAGAAAGACCGCGTCATCTCGAATACCCTCATCCCGAGGCATCTGACCACGGCGCTCCCCGAAGGGGTGAGGTTGGACATCCGCAATGCTTTCGGCCGAGGTGTGAGCGAGCACATGAAGGCCGAGGGACGTCAAGCTTCCGAGATTTCGGATCAGGACGCCGGGCTCAAGAGCCTGGTCACGGCCATCGAGGGGGCGACGGACCAGGTCATTCGGGCCATGCCCGCATCCCGGCAAGGCAGGGCGTTTCCGGCCAACGGTGCTCCACCGGTTCCTGCGAGGCGAGTGGGTAACGCTCGGGAAGGAGGTTCGGGGATCATGACATTCCTTTGGATCGGTATCGCGATTCTGGCGGTCCTATTCTTCGTTCGACTCCTCGGCGGTTTGTTCGGCGCGGGGAGCCGGCCCGGCATGGGGGGGATGCCCGGCCCCGGCATGCGAGGAGCCGGGTACGGTCCCGGTTATGGTGGCCCCGGATATGGCGGCGGCGGTGGCGGATTCTTCTCCAGCATGATGGGGGGAATCGGCGGAGCGCTCGCGGGCAACTGGATTTACGACCAGATGACGGGGCGTCATCACAGCGGCTATAACGATGCCTCCTCCTATCCGACGTCCGGAGATTCTGGCGGCTACTACTCTCAAGGTGACGAGCCCATCGTCGGCGGCGACGATGGTGGCAGTGGAGGTGCCTCCTGGGGAGACTCCGGCGGCGGAGACTGGGGCGGCGGTGATGGTGGCGGAGACTGGGGCGGCGGTGGTGGCGATTGGGGCGGTGGCGACGGCGGAGCCGATTGGTAAGCCGTTGTCCTGGCCGTACTTCGGTTTCATGCGATGAATTTTGCGAGTTCATGGCCCTTTCCGGTCTTATCACCGGAAAGGGCCATGCCATTGGGTCATCCAGCAAAGCGGAGACGAGGGTCGGTCTTTCGAGTCGCCGGCCTCAACTCACTCATGCACAGCCCGGGACGCTTCCTCAATCGGCGCGATCAACTCCGGCGGACCTTCGAGGCCGACCTCGTCGACGGAGCCCTGGTCAGTTCGCCGACGAACGTCAGCTATCTGACCGACTTCCGCGGCGATGCGTCGTTCCTGATCGTCGGCAAGGAGCGCGACTTGCTGATTTCCGACGGCCGGTTCACCTCGCAAATCGAGCAGGAGTGTCCGGGGCTGGAAGCCCACATTCGCCCGGTCGCGCAGTCGATGATCGAGGCCGTCGCGGACGTGGTCGCGAAATCGGGGATGAAGAGCCTCACGTTCGAAACCGGGTCGATGCTGGTTTCCGACTTCGACGAACTCCGCGAGGCGACCGCCGGGGTCGACTGGGTCGGGCGTGCCGACCGCGTGGAAGAGCTTCGCCAGATCAAGGATGAACTGGAAATCGAGGAGCTTCGCGAGGCGATCCGGATCGCCGAACGCGCGTTTGCCATGGTCCGTGCCGGCCTTCGGGCGGAGGACACCGAAAAGGATGCCGCCGACGCCCTGGAAGGATATTTGCGCCGCTGCGGCGCGACATCGGCGAGCTTCCCGCCGATCGTGGCGGTCGGGCAGCGGTCGGCCTTGCCGCATGCCTGGCCGACCTCGACATCGAGGATCGGCGACGCGGACTTCGTCCTGATCGACTGGGGGGCGACCGCGGCCCAGTATAGAAGCGACTTGACGAGGGTTATCGTCACCGGTAAGGTCACACCAACGTTCGAAAAGGTCTATCGGACCGTCCTGGCGGCCCAGGAGCGCGGAATTGCCGCGATCCGCCCGGGAGTTCGAGGATCGGAAGTCGACGCCGAGGCCCGCTCCGTGATCGAGGAGGCAGGTTTCGGCGGTTTTTTTAATCACGGCCTTGGCCACGGCATCGGAATGGAAATCCACGAAGCCCCTCGAATCCGAAACGGGAGCGAGGCGATCCTCCAGCCGGGAATGGTGGTCACCGTGGAGCCGGGCATCTATCTGCCCGACTGGGGAGGAATCCGGATCGAGGATGACGTGCTCGTCACCCCGGACGGATGCGAGATCCTGACCCACGTCGCGAAGACGCCCGACTCGGTTCGACTCGAATAGGATCGATCGCGGTGGCGTTCGGCGCCGGCGGGTCTCGCGACGAGCGATCGCCGGTTCAGGCTCGTCAGTTCAGTTCGTCGGTCGCCGGAATTCATGGTCGGCGGCCAACCGGCCGGCAAGGTTCGCGGCCGGGCTTGCCCATGCTCAGCAAAGCACTGTCGTGTCGGAGTTCACGAATGTCGGAAGCGGAAAAATCGGCGGGATCGGCCCCGG
>CALKTZ010000720.1 GCA_937997355.1 uncultured Planctomycetales bacterium
CCTCGGCCTGACCGGTCCTCTCTCCACCGACCAGGCCGAGGCTCTTCAAAAGCCTATCTCAACCAGGCCGGAGGCCGAAGCCTTGAACATCGGCATTCTCATCTTCCCCCGAATGGACCAGATCGACTTCACCGGCCCGTTCGAAGTACTCTCGCGGGTCCCGGATGCCGAGATTCATGTTTTGTGGAAGGACAAGGCGCCCGTCCGCGACATCAAGGGGCTGATCCTCACTCCCGAACGGACGCTTGCGGAAGCGCCGGCGCTCGACGTGCTGGTCGTCCCCGGCGGACCCGGCCAGGAAGCGTTGATGGATGATGAGGCGGTCCTCTCGTTCATCAGGGAACGCGCGGCCCATGCCAGGTATGTCTACTCAGTCTGCACCGGCGCGCTGATCTGCGGGGCCGCCGGATTGCTCAAAGGGGTGCGTTGCACGACCCACTGGGGATCGTTCCAATTCTTGAAGTACTTCGGTGCCATCCCGGTCGATGAACGCGTCGTGCTGGATGGCAAGCACCTGAGCGCGGCGGGGGTGACGGCCGGGATCGACGGCGCACTCAGGCTCGCGGCCCTGCTCCGCGGCGACGGCGCGGCCCAGGCGATTCAACTCGCGATCGAGTATGCCCCGGCGCCACCCTTCCAGAGCGGCACTCCATCGACCGCGCCGCCGGAAGTCTTGCAAGCCACGCGGAAGGCGATGGGGC
Organism: uncultured Planctomycetales bacterium; assembly: GCA_937997355.1. Lineage (GTDB taxonomy): Bacteria > Planctomycetota > Planctomycetia > Isosphaerales > Isosphaeraceae > CALKTZ01. Next base: position 702 of record CALKTZ010000720.1, read on the forward strand.
CGCTCACGAAGGCGCGAGAGGCCACCGCGAAACGAATCGCGGCCAAACTCGGCGTGAAGGTGGAGGATTGAGCCGAAGAATTCGGGCAAACCGCTGGCGATGGCGGTTCCAGGCGGGGAGGATAGTCTTCGGGGTGGTTGTGATCGGACCGTTCCTGGGAAGGTTGTGGGCCGCCCCGAACCTTGCGAGGTGAGGAGGCCCTCTTCGGCGATCCGGGCGAGGGGATCATTGTGATGGTCGAGATCGAGCCCGCGAATCAGCCGGTCGGACGGGAAGTCGCTCGCACGATCGGCCGATGGATCAGACTCCTCGCGATGACGCTCGCTGGGTTCGGCCTTGTTGTTGTGATCGGCCTGGGCGCAATCTGGTATCGGGCATTGACGTCATCGCTGGCGGCCCGCTGGCTGCGAATTCATGCCTTCCACGTGTTGTTCGCCGCGTATCTCGTGGTCCTGGTCGCGGTCCCGATCGGGCTCATCGGTTCGCTGACACTCGGCTGGTTGGCGCGGCGATCCGGGAATCGGCGGCGAATTACTGTTGCGGGGAAAGCTTTCCTCCTCTGCATCGGGCTCCTGATCGGAATCGGGATTTGCGAGGCGGCTTGCGCCTGGAAGCTTCGGCAGCGTGCGCGGCTGGTCCATCTGCCGACCCCACTCGCCAGGATCGAGCGATCGCCGAGCGTGCCGTCGCCGAACGATCGAATTCCCACCGTCATCTCAAAGACTCCGAAAACTGAGCCATCCGGCGCGAGAGTGCCCGGCCGTTCGATCGAGGTGGTGACGATCGGCGAATCGAGCGCCAAGGGGGTGCCGTTTGCTTCCTGGCTGTCGCTCGATCGGATTATCACCTGGCAACTCGGCCGTGCCTTCCCCGAGAAGACATTTCATGCCGACAACCGGGCCATCCCGGGGATCACCCTGGAGCGGGCCATCGAGCAACTCGCCGGGCTGGAACGCCTTCCCGATCTGTTGATCGTTTACGCGGGGCATAATGAATTTCAGTCGCGGTTCGGCTGGGGGCGTAAGGCGCCGCACTATCGGTTCGAGGCGAAGTTCAGCCCCCTCACCTGGTCCCGTCGGATCCGGAGTTGGTCCTTCGCCGCCGAGTTCTTCGGCCGAAACGCCGATCGGCTCGAAACCGAAGTCGCCCCGCCCCCGCGTTACGAACGGGAGCCGGCCGACTCTCCGTGCTGCACGCCGGAGGAGTACGCGAACGTCCTTGCCGATTATCGACGACGGCTCGATAGCCTGCTTCGAGATTGTGAATCCGCCGGGGTCCCCACCCTCGTCGTGGTCCCTCCATCCAATGCGGGAGCGTTCGACCCCAATCACTCGATCCTGCCCGCCGATACCTCGCTGGACGAGCAGCGTGATTTCATCCAACGACTCAAGGACGCTCGGAGCCGGACGGCGGACGACCCGAGTCATGCCGTGGCGGAGTATCGCCGATTCGTCGCCGAGCAGCCGGGATTCGCCGAGGCCCATTACCGGCTCGCCCAGGCATTGGAAGCGGCCGGTTTTTATGAGGAGGCGCGATCCGAGTACATCCAGGCTCGCGAACTTGACGG
>CALKTZ010000721.1 GCA_937997355.1 uncultured Planctomycetales bacterium
TGCCTGGGGCCGAAGACGTTGAAATAGCGCAGGGAAACGCCGTCGAGCCCCATCGTTTTGGCGTAGACGGAAACATAGTGTTCGCCGGCCAGCTTCCCCGCGGCATAGGGGCTCAGGGGCTTCGTGGGCATGCCTTCGTGTTTGGGCAGCTCGTCGGAATCGCCGTAGGCGCTGCTCGACGCCGCGAACATGACCCGCGCCACGCCGGCCTGCCGCGAGGCTTCCAGGATATTGAGGGTCGCCGTCGGTCCGCTCGCATGCGATTCGAGCGGCTCCCGGATCGAGCGGGGGACGCTCGGGATTGCGGCCTGGTGGAACACGTGACGGACGCCGGACACGGCCTTCCGGCAAACCTCGAAGTCGGTCAGGTCCCCTTCGATCCATTCGACCTTCGTTTCGAGATGGGCGAGATTTTCCGGGCGGCCCGTGGAAAGGTTGTCGATGATCCTGACCCGGTACCCGTTGTCGAGCAGGGCCGAGGCGAGATGCGAGCCGATGAAGCCGGCGCCGCCCGTGACGAGGACCGATTCGGGATTGTTCATGTTGATCAGGACCGCGCGAAATCGCAGAGGGAATGGACGTAGGAAACGCTGCCGTCATTCAGCCAGCCGTCAAGCTGGGCGGTGTCCTTGAGCTGCTGCCCCCGCATGCGGTTCACCGTCAGGAAGGCGCAGCGGAGGTCGGGGAGCGAGGTCATGTCCCCCCAGAGCTTCTCGAACTGGGCGACCGGGAAGACGTCTTCCTGGCCGTGCCCCCATCGCCGCTTGACATCCTTGATCGTCACGTAGGTGGGGACCCTCGCCGCCATCCGGCGCACCGAAGCCGCGACCTTGTCCGGAGCCCGTTCGAGATCCTCGCGAGTCAGCTCAAACGCTTTCAGGAGGCCGTCGATCGAAACCCAGGTCGTGAGGGTATTGTAGTAGCGCAGGCGGAACTCGGTTTCCTCGCGCGGTTGCGCCAGGCCTTCGAGGATTCGGACCCGTCCGCCGACTCGGGCCAGGCCGCCGCCGCGATCGTCGATCCGTCGCGGGATCACCTCGAACGCGAGATCGGCACCGCTTTCGAGCACGAGCCCGAGGATTCCGGGGTCGACGGTCACCCCGAGGGTGTCGATGTTGTGGACCATCAGCCACTTCAGGTGGGGGTGTTCCTTGAGGAGCCTGGCCAGCAGGCCGTTCCGCAGCAGGTTGGGGACCTCGTAGAAGTGCCCCGGGGGGTTGAATCGCTGGATCGGCGTGTTGTCGACGTAGTCGCTGGCCTCGCCGGTCGCCTTCGCCCAGTTGAGGATCGCGCGACGCCCGGCCTCGCGGACCTTCTGCTTGTTGACGTCGAGGGTTTCGTGGGTCGCCTCTTCCCAGAGGAAGCTCAGGTCTCGTGCCATCGGCACGAGGCGCTGGCCGATCGACTGGCCGCGAGACAGGTAGACCGGATCGCGATGGCCGAAATTGCCGGTCCGGCTCAGGTGGCGCTCGATGGCGGCGTGGGTCAGATAGCTTGTCGTGACGACGTGGGGAATCGCGGCTCCGCCGAGCGATTTCTGGGTCTTCCGGGTCTTGGCGAGGTGGATTTCCAGGAAGTTGCGATGCTTCCCCTCTAGCTCCACGAAGGGGTTGATCGCCTTGACGACGCCGGCGCCGGTCGTCCATCGGCTGCCGACTCCCGCCGCGAGCGAGACGACGGCCACCGCCCCCTGGCGGATCGCCTCCTCGCCCTGATCGCTCGACGCGCTTGAAATCGGCCCTTCGGCCGCGATGAGGTCGGATTCCTGGACATCCCGGATGTCCATGTCCACCGGGAGTCGATTCCGCGCCAGGCCGATCCGGCCTCGATGAAGGTCTTCACGAAGCTGTTCGTGCTGGACGGGATCGAAGCCGTTTTCGCGGCGGATTCGCTCCGCCTCCTCGTTCCAGCGGGTCGCGGTCTGATCGGCGGCGCGAGTGACCGGGAAGAGGTTGTTGATCATCGTCCGGAAGACGCGCAGCAATTCGGATGTCTCGCCGCAACGATTGGCGAAGTGATCCACGTCGGCCTTGCGATGGGCTTCGAGCGAATCGGTCTCCGCGGCGATCATCCGGGGAACTTGCAGGATGTAATAGCGAGGCGGCATCATCGCCTCCGATCCCGTGACGAGCGAGGCGGTCGTACCCTGGGGGTTGATCCGGAAGTCGTATACCACCGGTTCCATCGCGAAGGGGAGGGCGTCGTCGAGCTCCCCCTTGACCCGCTTCATGATTTCGAGCACCTGCCCCTGGAACTCCGCGTGACGGTGCGGGGCGACGAAGAACGCCAAGGCGGCCGGTGCGCTGCTGGATTACCTGATGA
>CALKTZ010000722.1 GCA_937997355.1 uncultured Planctomycetales bacterium
TCGGGAACTCCGCGCCGATTTCGCATTCCGCCGATGACCACGATGATCGAACATGATCTACTTTATAGAAGTCACGGATGCGAGATTGCGAATCGAGAGGGAGTCCCCATCCAAATTCTTAGACGAGGCTCCGATGAAGAAGAAAAAGGGTGTGCTGGCACAGATCGGCGATGCGGTGGCCACGGGGGCGGAGGTGGTGATCGATGCCGGCGCCAAGGCGATTCATACCGTCGGCGAGATGATGCCCGGCGGTCATTCGGATTCCGCGCCGGCACCGGCCGCGAAGGCCAAGAAGGCCGCCCCCAAGGCGAAGGCCAAGGCGTCGCCGAAGGCTTCCGCCGCAAAGGCGGCTCCCAAGGCGAAATCCGAGCCCGTCGCGGCTTCCGCGAAAGCGAAGCCCAAGGCGAAGGCCATCGCCAATGGCAAGGCATCGGCAAAGCCGGCTGCAGCAACCAAGGCGCCGGCCGCCAAGGCTACCAAGGCGGCACCCAAGAAGGCGGCCTCTCCCAAGGCCCCGAAGAAAGCCGCCGTCGCGAAGAATGCCTGAAGTCATTTCCGAGAGGTTGGCGACGAGAAAACATGAGGCCGGGGAAGGGAATCCCGGCCCTTGCTCGTGAATCTCTCGTCGAATGATTCGTTACGGTAGCACGACTGACTCCGGATCAGTTGGTCTAGCCTTCGACGAATTTTGTGGGCAAGATTCCTACTGCTCCTCGGCCGTTCGCTTCATTTGCCCGGGAGCCGGAAGGCGTTGTCGAAGTTCGCGGTCCCCTCGACCATCGCCGAGAGTGCGCGGGCCAGGAGTGTGAACGAGGGGCCGTCGTCGTCGTAGTCGTTCACGAGACGGCCGAGCCTCCGGGCCGCCAGGTGAAATTGACCGGCTTCGAATTCCTGGAGCGAAGCCTCATAGTCGGCCGCCAGGCCGCGGGCGTTCTGCTGGTCGGCCGGGAACAGTTCGAACAGGTTGATCGGCTCGGCGATGTTCACGAGCCGCACCTTGCCCAGGCGTCGCACGGGGAACTCCTCGCCGATCTGGTCGCGGGTCGCCTGGGTCAGGAGGAGGCTCGTCTTGAAGTACTTGGCCGCCCCCTGCACGCGGCTAGCGACGTTCACGGCGTCGCCGAGCGGGCCGTATTTGAATTTGCGGGTCGAGCCGGTGTTTCCCACGCGGGCGATCCCGGTGTTGATGCCGATGGTCAGCCCCATGGGCTCGCCGAGGATCGGTTGCCAGCGGGCGTTGAGGTCATCGAGGCAGTCGAGCATCCCGATCGCGGACCGGCAGGCCATGGCCGCGTGTTTGGGCTGAATCTCGGGGGCGCCCCACATGGCCATGAGGGCATCGCCGATGTAGTCGACGAGCACCCCCCGATGCTCCAGGACCCTGTCCGAGAGGGTGGAGAGGACGTCGCCGACCCATTCGAGGGTCCGCGCCGGGCCGAGATGCCCCGTGATTCGGCTGAAGCCCCGGATGTCGCAGAAGAGGACGGTGATCTCCTGGTCCTGGCCGGTGAGCAGGTCGGGGCGCAAGGTGAGGTGTCGCGCCAGCTCGGGGGTGAAGAACTGCTCGAACTGCATCCGGAGGGCGAGGGTCGCCTTCTCCTGCTCGATCCGGGCGAGGCCGGCCGCCACGCTCCGGGCCAGCATCTCCACCAGCATGGCCTTGGCCTTGGTGACGCGCCTCATGATCGACATGACCCCCTGCTCTCCGTAGAGGGCGGCGATCACGGTCCCGTCGGCGGCCAGGATCGGGGCGACCACGATCGACCGAATCCCTTGCAGGCTGACGTGCGCCTCCGGCAGCTCCGAGGGGTCGAGCCAGAAGGTCTTCCGCTCGTCACAAACCTTCTTGAGGGCGAAGCGGCTGGGCCGAATTCCACGCTCGGAGGCACCATCGGACTTGGCGTAGTAGGAGGCGACCTTCCATTCGTCCTTCTCCTTCTGGCGGAGTAGGACGAGCCCCACGTCCAGCTCGGCCACTTCCACCACGGCGCGGGCGGCCTTCTCGAAGAAATCGGAATCGCTCGTCGCGCTCTGGAGCACCTCCATGGCCGCCTGGAGCCAGTTGAGGATCGATTCCCCTTCCACCTTCGAGCCCGACTCGATACCCAGCGTGCCGAAGAACGCGGGGATCGTCCGCCCCGCCGAGGGGGGGAGTACGGGGGCGTCGAGACCATGGAACGACGTCTCGAAGGCCGATTCCAGCATCGACTCGATCCGGACGATCTTCGTCCCCAGCTTGAGCACCAGGGGGAGCGTCGCCTGCCGGCGTCCCCCGGCCTTCATGTCCTGCTCCCGCTCGAAGCCCAGGGGGACCTTGTCGCTCAGGTTGACCACCTGGACATCCCCCGAATCCATCGGCTCGACTCGCGCATGGCGGCGCGCGACCCGGGTCTCCTCGCTCGCGGCGACGACGATCCGGGTCGCGCCGTCTTGCAGGGGGATGAGGTCGTAGAGCTTTTCCAGCGCGGGGTTGGTCTGCCGGCCCAGCTCGACGGTCCCGCTGCACTCCAGCTCGCGCAATAGCTCACTGCCATTGTAAATCTGGATCTGCCAGGGATCGGCCATCAGCACTTACCTTGAATTCGAGAGAGTTCGCCTACAGGCCAGTCTAGATCACCCGAGCCCATCGCGCCGGCCTCAAGGGGGACCCTGATCGGTCCGGACGCCATCGAGGAACTCGCGGATCGACTTCAACGACTCCGGCGGCTGGCCAGTCGACGTGTCGGCGGCCTGTCCTGGGGCATGCAATCGCAGGCCCCCGTCGTGGTAGCGATGGCACTCCGCGCAATTGAAGCCCGCGCCCCCCGTCACCCCGTCCGCGTGCTGGATCGTCGGCCCATGGCATTGGAGGCAGGTCGCAATCCCGGTGAGCAGGAGATCGCCGCTGTCCGTCGAGCGGCTCGCCTGCTCGTGGCAGGAGTCGCAACGCAGGGCTCGGTGCGACGAGTGATCGAATCGCGCGTGCGAGAACCAGACCTTCGGGATTCGAGTCGGCTCGATTTCGAGACGGTTCCAGTCGACCTCCCCGGTATTCTTTCCTGCCAGGGTGGCGGGATCCGATTTGAGATCGTGGCATTCCAGGCATCCCCCCTTGCCGTTGGGCAGGAGCATCCGGATCGCCGCGGCGACCTTGGAATCGACGGCCCGCCCGGCCTCGACCACCGACGAATCGGGACGCCGGCCGGGCATGTCGGTCTTCGGGACGGGCCGTCTGAGCAACTCGGGAGATTCCTGGACGGCCTGAGCCTCGTAAAACTGCCGAAGCTCGGCCGCGACCTGACTCCAGGGAATCCCGTGCCGCGCCTCGGCCTGCGGCCTCCTGGGGTCGAAGCCCAGGGTGTGGCAACTCCGGCAGTTCGCCTCGTAGGTCACCGGCATCATGGTTTCGCCGACCATCCTGGAGGAACCGGCCGCCGTCGCCATGCGGTGGCAGGAGGTGCAATCGAGCGTCACCCCCTGGTCAAGGCTCGTCCCCGGTTTCCAGCCGTAGCGTTGGCGATCCTCCTCCTTCAATCCCTTGTAGGTGAGGAGGGGCACTCCCCCCGATTCGCGGTTCATCCCCGGGGTCAGGTGAATCTGGTGATTGAACTTGAGCCGGCCGGGGTCCCGTTTGACCGTCCCGTCCGCGTTCTTCTGGAGGAGCGAGAATTCGGGGTGGTCGCGATCAAACCGGGTGATCGAGGGGGCCACGGTCAGCGCGTCCTTGCGGGTTCCGATCGAACCATCCCGCAGATCGGCGTGGCAGCGAGTACACGCCCGATCGTCCATGCGGGTGAGCGAGGCTTCCGGCCCTCGGTGATCGCGGTGGCATTCGGCGCAGTCGTTGAGCGTGGCCACCGATTCGTTTCCCGAGGGATGGTGCGGCCCCGCCTGGTGGCAGGAGAGGCATTTCGTGTCGCTGGTCGATGTCGCGGCTGAGTCGCTCCGGATCGGCGCCCAGCGTCCCGCGTGAATCGGCTCGAATGGGGTATGGCAGGCTTCGCACTTCGTTTCCAGCGAGGCATGAGGCCGGGCCAGCGGCCCGGGGGAGGCCAGACGCTTCGTCTGGAAGAGGCGGAGCGAGGTCCCGGCGTTGGAATCCCAGCTCGGCGCCAGGATCAGCCAGGCCGCCAATCCGGCCAGGATGGCGAGGGCGGCCGCCGACCGCCAGCGGGCGGTCAGCCCGCGACCCTTATAGTAATCCAGCTCGATCCGGTTCCAACGCTGCTTGCTGGTCTCCTGTGCCATGAGCCGACCTTAACACGAAGTCCCGGGGTCTCTGTAACTTAAAGATATCGCAGCGCCAGATAGGTGTGAACAATCATCAGCAGAAACAGGGCGATCGAGAGGATGAAATGGACGATCAGCCAGGAATGGAGCCAGCGATGGAGCCGGGCCTGGATGGCGAATTGCCGGCGCTGATTGCAGAGATCGGCGAGGCGGTCGACGACCGGATGCGCCTCGGGCCTTAGCCGCCCCTTGAGATCGTGGAACGCCGCTTCCGCCCGGCCCCGGACCGACAGGAGGCCGTGCCTCCCGCCATGCTTCGATCCCGGCTGGAGATAGCTCCGGATCTGCTCGTTGTAGAACCTCCAGAGGGGCTCGGTCTGGGGAAGCTCGCCGGTGAGGACCACCGATTGAACGATCCGCCCCTGCAACCGGCCGACCTTCCGCTCGGCGCCGATCGTCAGGAACGGCGAGGGATCGCCGATGCTCCTCCCCGCCGCGCGTTCCTCACCAGGGGACGCCTCCGGGGTCTGTCCGCAGGTGATGCAAACGATCTGCTCGGCCTCCGCGGAATAAAGTCCCAAAACATGATCGATCTGAGAATAGATTGTTTCGGCGGGCAGATGCTCCAGCATGATTCGAGGGAGGATGTTTTGCAGCACCCATCCCCAGATTCCGCTCAGGACGACCGCCACCAGCAACCACATCAGAACGGCGGCCAGCGTGGAGCGGGTCAGCGCGAAATGGAAGCCTCCGTGGAGGAGGAGGAGGGGCAAGACGAGGAGCCCGAGCCAGAGATGCGCCATCATCCAGTGCTTGGTCCGGCCCAGTCGGTAGCGTCGTAACGATTTTCGGGGCCAGAGCAGCACCTCGAAGACGATGATCAGGCCGCCGATCACCCCGAACGTGAAGGCCGGGGGGCTCCCCCCGCTCGGCCATTCCCAGCGCCCTCCGCTTCGAGGCCAGCCGTAGGCGATGTACCAGATCGCGGCGGCCAGGGCGATCGCGGCCGAGGCGATGGCCCATCGCAGGTGGCCCGTCCAGCTGTCTCGGTCGAAAAGGAGCATCGATCTCGTATCCCTTTTGCCACGAACTCCTGGGCTCGCCACGGCCTCCTGATCGCGAAACGGATCACGGTCCTACCGTTGTTCCGAGGGATGTTATACTTTTTCGTTCCGGCAGGGCAACGATGGGGGATCGCCCGGGCGCGATTTTCGCCATCCGGCTTCTTTCGGATGAGGGGATCGTGTCGATTGTGCGAGTCGGTTCGGCCCTCGCAAGCGACGTCGGCAGGCTGGGTGAGGATCTTCCTCGGTTCATGAGGGAAGTCATGCGCAACGCAATGTCGCGAATCGCGCTGTGGGGAGGACTCGGCTTCGCCTGTCTGGTGGGCTGGGGAGCCTCCGCGCATGGCCAAGGCCCGCTCGGTTCGGGTACGAGCGTCGGGCCGCGTGCCCTCTCGTCGCCGGGCGATCATTTCCGGGGAGCCGGCTCCTGTTCGGCCGTGGCGTGCCATGGTGGGGTTTCTCCGAGTGGTCATTCCAGCATCCTGAAGAACGAGCACACGACGTGGATCGCCGATGATCCCCATGCCCTGGCCTACGAGACCCTGCACGGCGAACGCTCGGCGAGGATCGCCCGCAAGCTCGCGGGACGATCGGGCAAGGTGATCCCGGCCCATCAGGATGAACGGTGCCTCGCGTGTCATTCGACGCCTCGCCCGGCCGCCGAGCTCAGGCGAACCGAGTGGATGAACCGCGACGGCGTCAGTTGCGAGGCGTGTCACGGAGCCTCGGAGAAGTGGCTCGGCCCGCACACGACCGAGGGCTGGAGCAGCCTGGGCGCGGAGATCAAGGAACGGGATTATGGCTTTCGCCCGACCAGGGATCTCGCCCGTCGAGCCGGGCTCTGCGCCGAGTGCCATGTCGGGGATCGGAAGGGAGGGGCCGGCGCGGAGGTGGCGATCATCAAGGACGTCAATCACGACCTGATCGCCGCCGGCCATCCTCGGCTCAACTTCGAGCTCGCCGCCTACCTGGACAACCTCCCGCCGCACTGGCGAGAGAAGGGGCGGAATGCCGCCCCCGATTTCCCCGCCCTGGCTTGGTCGGTCGGCCAGGTCGCCACGACGAAGGCGGGGCTGGAGCTGCTGCGAGGCCGAGTCGGCGATGCCCGCGCACCCTGGCCGGAATTCTCCGAATACGGCTGCTTCTCGTGCCATCACGAGCTGGCCGATGAGCCCTGGCGACGAAATCGCGCGGAGGGGCTCGCCGGATCGCCGCATTGGGGGTCGTGGTACTTGCCGATGAACGGGGCGCTCGCCCAGGAAGAACAGTCGGCCGGCCGCGATCCGAACGGAGATTGGAAGGCGTTCGAAACCGCGATCCAGCAGCTTCTCAATGAGATGAGCAGGCCGATCCCGAAATCGGGCAAGGTCCGCGAGCTTGTGGGTTCGGCGCTCCAGCCTTTGGACCGTCGGCTCGATTCGGTCGCGTCCCGATCGTTCTCCGCGGCCGATGCGGAACGGGTCGTCAACGCGTTCCACGACCCCAGATCCTGGAGCAAGGTCGAGAGCTGGGATCAGGCGGCCCAGCGTTATCTCGGGATCGTGCCGTTCCGCCAGGTCTGGGTTGCGCTGGCCCCCGATCGCCGGGCCGACCAGGATGCCCTGGGACGGGAACTTGACGCGTTGCGGAAGCGGTTGATGTTCGGAGAAACTCTAGACAGCCCGCAACGCGGATTCGCCCCGGCCTCGTTGCGGGGCTCCAGCCGCCCACCTTTAAACATCCAGATAG
>CALKTZ010000723.1 GCA_937997355.1 uncultured Planctomycetales bacterium
AGGAGCCTGCATGACCGATATCATCCAAATCGCCCGGCAGTTCATAGAGGCCATTCCCCATGCCCGCGCTCTGGGGATGGAGTTTGAAAGCCTTGGCGATGGCAAGGCCGCGATTTCCATGCCCTATGACCCCCGGTTCATCGGCGATCCGGCCAACGGGGTCGCGGAAGATGTTCGCGATGTCTGGATTCAGGACGGGCGCGTCATCGAGTCCCCCGCCGATCCCGAAACCCGCGCCGATCGGACGATCGACGCCCGAGGATACGTCGTGATGCCCGGCGGGGTGGACGTCCATTGCCACATCGCCGGCTCGAAGGTCAACGCGGCGCGGAGCATGAGGCCCGAGGAGCGGCGAGCCCCCGACTCGCTGGTCTCGCGGAGGGACGGGTTCCGATCGGGCACGCTCGGAAGTGTCCCCTCGTCGTTCGTGACGGGCTATCGCTATGCCGGGCTGGGCTACACCACGGCCGTCGATGCCGCCATTCCCCCCCTCGCCGCCCGCGGCGTGCATCTCGAATTTCAGGATACGCCCCTGCTCGACAAGGCATTCCTGGTCCTGATGGGGAACAATCACTCGGTCATGGACCGGATTCGCGAGGGAAATCGGGGGAGGCTCCGCGACGAGGTCGCGTGGCTGTTGAACGCGACCAGGGCGTATGGCGTGAAGGTCGTCAATCCCGGCGGCGTGGAGCGCTGGAAGCAAGGGCACGGGACGACCGCGAGCTGGGATGATCCGGTCCCGCATTTCGACGTGACCCCTCGCCAGATCGCCTGCGAGCTGGCCCGCGCGGCGGACGACCTGGGCTTGCCGCACCCGATCCATCTGCACGGCCTGAACCTGGGGGTGCCCGGGAACTGGGAGTCGACGCTGGAATCGATGCGCGCGCTCGACGGCCATCGGGCGCACCTGGCGCACATCCAGTACCACAGCTACGGCGGCACGCCCGACCAGACCGGCAGCTTCGATTCGAAGGTCGGCCCGCTCGTCGACTTCCTCAATTCTCACGACGGCCTGACGGTCGACGTCGGCCAGGTGATGTTCGGCGAGACCACCAGCATGACGGCCGACGGCGCGGTCGGCCAGTATCTCGCCAATGTCACCGGGCGGAAGTGGTACAGCCACGATGTGGAGCTCGAGGATGGCTGCGGCGTGGTGCCGATCAAGTACGATGACAGGAATTACGTCCACGCCCTGCAATGGGCGATCGGGCTCGAATGGTTCCTGCGGGTGGAAGACCCCTGGAAGATCGCGCTGAGTACCGATCATCCCAACGGCGGGTCGTTCCTGGCCTATCCGCAGATCATCGCCCTGCTGATGGACCGGGGCTTGCGATCGGACATCCTGAAGACCCTGCCCGAGCAGATCAAGGGGCGATCGGGGCTGGCCGACCTCTCTCGGGAATACTCCCTCTCCGAGATCGCCGTGATCACGCGGTCGGCCCCCGCGCGCATGCTCGGCCTGGCGAACAAGGGGCATCTGGGCGTCGGAGCCGACGCCGACGTCACGATCTATGCGCCGAACGACGACAGGCGGCGGATGTTCGAGTTGCCTCGCCACGTGATCAAGGGGGGGGAGGTGGTCGTCGATGACGGCGATCTCCGCGCGTCCCCCGAGGGGCGTACGCTCTGCGCGGCTCCCCCCTTCGATGCCAAGATCTCCGCCGAGATGAAGCGATTTTTCGACCGTCACTCGTCGATCGCGTTCGAGAATTTCTCGATTCAGGAAGGGGAGACGGGCGAGCTGTTGCCGATTGCCTGTCAGCCGTGAGCCGGCGGTCGATGCGTCCTTGTTGCCGGTCCTTTCAAGTTCGATGCGCGGGGCGGTGAGCATCTTCCCATGAAGACCAGGGCCGCGATCGTTTTACCCGTCGTCGGCATGGCCCTCCTGGGGCTCGTGTTCGCGCTCCATCCGACGCTGTTCTCGGGCCTGGGTCGTATCCAGACCGATCACGAAGACCCGCGACTGATCAATTACCTCCTGGAGCACGGCTACCGTTGGTTCCGGGGGAATCCGCTCCATCGCGATGTCTGGAGCCCGCCGTTCTTCTATCCGACCTCGAACGTGCTGGCCTATTCCGACTCACTGCTCAGTATCGGGCCGCTCTACTGGCCCTGGAGGCTCGCGGGCCTGGAGGCGGATACCTCGTTCCAGCTCTGGCAGATGACCTGCTTCCTGCTCAACGACCTGCTGTTCTGGGTCTTGCTGCGCGTGGGCTTCGAGTTCCGGCCGATCCCCTCTGCGTTGGGGGCCTTCCTCTTCGCGTTCGGCGCCTCGCGGGAGACGGACATCGGGCATCCGCAATTGCTCTCGCATTTCTTCTCAATCCTGGCAATCCTGGCGATCTCGCGGCTAGTTCGAGCGGAGGCGGCCTGCCTGAAGGCGTGGCAACGGCTGGGCCTCTGGACCCTCGCGGCCTTGTCGGTCGTCGCGCAGCTTTACGCATCGTTCTACATGGGCTGGTTCCTGATCCTCGCGACCGCATTGACCGTGATCTGGGGGCTCATCCTCCCTCCGACGCGCGAGATCCTTCTCAACCTGCTGAGGCGCGATTGGGCTCTGATCGCCCTCGCCTCGATCCTCGCGGCGATCCCCACCTCCATCCTGGTGGGGCATTATCTGGAGATCGCCAGGGTGCTCGGCTACCGCAGCGAGCTGGAGGTGATGCTCGCCGTCCCCAGGCTCGATTCGTGGCTCTACATGGGGCCGAACAGTTGGCTCTATCACTGGCAGACGGGCATCCCGCTGTTCATGGGATATGGGAACCTGGAGGCGGCGCACCGGATCGGAGTGGGCTGGATCACCCCATTCGTCTGCTTCGCGGGGCTGGTGCTCGGCCGCGATCGCCCCGCGGTTCGAATCATCGCCCTCGCGGGGTTGACCTTATTCCTGCTGGTCACGCGCATCCCTCGATGGGTTTTGCAGAGCATCGCGCTGGCCTGCTGGATGCTCGCGCCGTTGGCGGTGTTCGAGTTGAAGGGCCATCCCTGGCGGCGAGCGGTCGCTCTGGCCTGCTTCGCGGGACTTTCCTGGCTCCTGTTCCCCTGGGCGGCACTCATCCCGGTGGCGGCGATCCTCGCCTTGCGCCCGTTCCTGGGCAGCTTCATCACGTTCCGACAAGCTCGTTCGCTCGACGACCTCACGGCATTCCTGGTCTGTCTCTTCCCGGCCATGACCAGCTTCACGGATTATCCCCTGGTCCTCGTCTCGGCGACATCTGGGGCCGTCGCGGTGGTGTTGTTGCACCGGCGGAATCAGAAAGCGGTGGATCTGTCGGCGCCGATGCTGTTCGTCCCCGCGCTCCTCGCGGCGATCGCGCTGCTCGTCGTCCTGAGCGACTTGAACCTGTGGAGGCTGGTCTACAACCATGTCCCGGGGGGCGCGGCGATCCGGGTGACCTCGCGCGTCTGCCTGCTGATGCTGGTCCCCCTCTCGATCGGCTTCACCCTCTTCTGGGAGGAGTTCGGCGCGAAGTCCGCTCGCAGGCCGTGGCTCGGGCTGACGACCCTGGCCATCTTCTGCCTGCTGGAACAGGGGATGACCACACCGACCTTCGACAAATTCGAGGCCCGCAACCGGGTCGAGGCCATCGCGTCGAAATTACGCACCGGGGGCGTTGGCGCGGGGCAGCCCTTTTTCTATAGTTCCGCCCGACCGGGCCTACCGAACTGGAATGATCACGTCGACGCCATGTGGGCCGGCCTGGCCGCCGAGAGGCCGACGATCAACGGCTATTCCGGGCAGATGCCCCCCGGCTGGAAGCCTCTATACGACCTTGCCGTGCGCGACAAGGAGGGCGAGTCGCGAGTCCGCAACGCGCTCCGCGACTGGGCGCGCGACACGAAACTCGATCCAAGTCGGGTGAACTGGATCATCGACGAACACTTGACTGGGCACAGGATGAGGAACGAGGACTGATCACGATGCCGGAAGCTGCCAGTTCGCCAATCTTGCTCCGCGACGTACCGATCGTCGACACCTTCGCCGAGGCCTTCCCGATGACGGCGGCCCGCGTGGTGATCACCGCCGATACCCCGCGATGGGCCGAGATCGCCGGGCAGACGATGTCCGGCTATGCCACGAGCGTCATCGCCTGCGACGCCGAGTGCGCCATCGAGAGAACCCTGAGCGGCGAGGAGACCCCCGATGGCCGCCCCGGCGTGAGCCTGCTGGTCTTCGCGTTCAGCCGCGATGCGCTCGAAAAGGCGGTCGTCAACCGGGTGGGCCAGTGCGTGATGACCTGCCCGACCACCGCCTGCTTCAACGGACTCCCCCCGGGCGAGAAGACGATCGTCGTGGGGGGGAAGCTCCGCTACTTCGGCGACGGCTGGCAGATTTCGAAACGCCTGGCGAGCCGCCGCTACTGGCGGATTCCGGTGATGGACGGCGAGTTCCTCTGCGAGGAGACCTTCGGCACGACCAAGGGGGTTGCGGGGGGGAACCTGATTCTGCTCGGTCGCGAACGGGCCGCCACCCTGGCGGCCACCGAGGCGGCGGTCGTCGCGATGCGGCAAGTCCCCGGCGTAATCCTCCCCTTCCCGGGGGGGATCGCCCGCTCCGGCTCGAAGGTGGGGAGCAAGTACAAGTCGCTGCGCGCGAGCAACAATACCGCCTTCGCGCCGACCCTGCGCGGGCTCGTCCCCCCGGAGCTTCCCCCCGACGTTCAATGCGTCTACGAGATCGTCATCGACGGCCTGACCCTGGAAGCCGTCGAGCGGGCGACCGTGGCCGGGCTGTTCGCGGCAACCGCCCAGGATTGGGGGCTGGCCGCCATCACGGCCGGGAACTACGGCGGCAAGCTCGGCCCCTTCCACATCCGGCTTCCCGAGATCCTCAGGCGGCTGGGGAATGTTGACGATGGAAGATCCTCTCTCTCTCTCCC
>CALKTZ010000724.1 GCA_937997355.1 uncultured Planctomycetales bacterium
CGTGTCGCGGTTAATTTCAAGGTCTATCTCAGGTTACGCCGCGAGAGTGCGATAGGAGAACCATAACCCGATCAGTCGCCGGATCACGCCCAAACTCTGCAATGACCGCTACTGACAAAAAAACCTAAGGTGAATCAAACTGTCACGATTTGTAAGTTCTAGAAAGCGAACGTGTTAATTATTCAGTTGAGTTGGTCGTCGTCAACCCTTGCGTCCCCAGCAGAGGAGTATGAGGACACCGGCGTAAGCTTCGCTTCGTCGATAGGATTCCAGCCAGGGCAGGGCCTCGGGGAGATCCCGGGAGACCTTATGCGCGGTCTCCTCGATCCCGAAGAGGAGGTCGGAATCCTCGAATCCGACCGTGGGGAGCCAGTATCCTTCCCAGCCGAGGTCGACGACCCCTGCATCGGCCAGAAGGCTGGAAAGCTCGCGGCCGATCCGGGGATTCTGAAAGCCCCGAATCCATTCCCGCTGAATGCGTTCCGTCATATCCGAGTAGGGGCCGCCGATCAGGAAGGTCCCCCAGTCGGGCTCGGCGCAGAGGACGATACCCCCCGGCTTCGCGACCCGGGCCATCTCGCGCAAGACGCGCCCCGGATCGGCGATATGCTGGAGCGAGCGGTCGATGCGAACCGCGTCGAAAGTGCCGTCGGCGAACGGCAACTTGTCGGCCTCGGCCTGGCCGAATTCACACGCCCCCTCATGCCGGGCCTTTGCCCGATCGATCAGCGTCTTGCTGCGATCGACCCCGACGGCCCGGTTGCAGCGCGCCTTCATCCGGACCACGTCGTCGCCGAGCCCGCAGGCCACGTCGAGCGCCGAGGAGTTCGTATTCAATTCGAGCAGGTCGAGCGCGCGTCCTTTGTACGTCCGCACCGCATTCATGTTTTGCAGCGTGTCGAGGCATCGGATGAATTTGTCGGGGATGGTCGCATCGACGTCTCGGAATCCAAGGGGGAGCGATTCCGTATTTTTCCGGTCGGTCACGTCGTTGTCCTTCGTAGAGGGGCTTGTCGCCTTAAGCCTTCGTTCTCCGATTTTGTTGCCCGAGTTGACTTTCTGTTCTACGAGTCTAGGTAGAGCGGAAAATCCGGTCCATCCCGGGCCGATCACGATATGCAACGAACGAAGGAAGATCCATGAGCCCACTTCCGTCCATGAGGCGTCGTCGGCCAGGTTTGAGCCCGAAGCAACATGCTCGATCGAAGCGAAGGGCGTTGTCTCGTTCCGCCAGGCCGAGGCTCATTGACGCACTGGAAGAGCGGCAATTGCTCTCCACGTTCACGGTGACGAGCCTGCGCAATTCCGGGGCCGGCTCGCTCCGCCAGGCGATTATTTCCGCCAATGCCCAACCGGGGGCCGACACGATCAATTTCGAGGTCAGCGGCACGATCAAGGTTGCCAACAAGGCGCTCCCCAAGATCACGGACACGGTGAAGATCGACGGCACCACGGCCCCGGGATATGCCGGAACTCCCGTCGTGACGGTGAACTTCCGGAATACCAAGGGGCTGCAATTCAACCAGGGCTCCGATCATTCGACCCTCCAGGGGCTCTCGCTCATCAAGGCGAGTAACTCGGGGGTGACGCTCAATTCGTCGCACAACACCATCGCGGGGAATTACATCGGCATCAAGGCCAACGGCAAGGCCGTGGCGGGCAATCGGGGCGACGGGATTCGCATCAATGCGTCGTCGAGCGACAACCTGATCGGCCGGGCCGATCCGGTGACAAGTATCTCCTATTTCAACACCTCCGGTGTCAGCTTGCAGCCGGTCTCGGGCTGGCAGGGAATCCGCGCCGGCGGCACGAGCGGCCAGTACATCCTCACGGGGACCTCGAACAACAACGGCCTCCTCTACATCGGGCCGATTTCGGGGGTCGGCGGCACGAGCTACGCCGTCAACTATCCGGGGGCCACGACGACGAGCATCTACGGCCCGGACGACCTCGGCAACGGCGTCCTGCGGCTGGTTGGGAGCTACAAGAATGGCGACGGCCGGGTCTACGGCTTCGTCTTCCAAGGGACGACCGCCGATCTCAACACGGCCGCCAACTACAAGACAATCGACTTCCCCGATTCTCAGATCGACTACGTCCACAGCACCATGGGGGGCCTGGCCGTCGGCAACGCCGACGGGCCGGAGAACACGCCGACCGTCGTCACGGGGCACGCCTTCATCTACGATCTCAACACCGACACGTTCCGCCCCGGCCTCGTCTATCCCGGCTCCACCTCCACCACTGCCTACGGCATCTGGTACAACGGCGGCACCAGCTACACGATCGCCGGCGGCTATACCGACGTCGCCCCGGGCTCGACGAACAGTCACGGCTACCTGGTCGACTACGACTCCGCGACCGGCCAGTTCACCCACTGGACCCAGGTCGACTTCCCGAGCCCGGCCGGCGAGCAAGCCTTCACCCACATCCAGGGGATCAGCGGCTACGAGAAGGGGGTCTACAATCTCAGCGCCGACACGGTCGAGGTCGGCACGAACGATGGCGGCGCGGGCCTGCTCGCGACCGTCCGGCGGAACACCGACGGGTCGTTCGGTCCCACCACCTGGACCCCCCTGAAATATCCCGGCAGCACGGGGATCACCTCCGCCAACTCCGTGGCCGGCAACCAGGTCGTCGGGATCATCATCTCCACCTCGGGGATCGTCGCGTACCAGGCGACCGTCAACGTCGGCCCCACGCTTTCCAACGTGATCAGCGGCAACGGCGGCAACGGCATCGGTGTCTACGGCTCGCGCGGCAACCGGATCGCGATGAACAACATCGGGACCGACGCCACCGGCACCCTGAAGCGGGGCAACGGCAAGAGCGGCATCCTGCTGACGCAGGGGGCCTCGGGCAATATGATCGGCGGCCAGGCGACCAACGGCAATAATCCCACGGGCGGGGTGTTCGTCCGGCCGCCCCAGGGGAACCTGATCTCCGGAAACAAGGCCAACGGCGTCCTGATCAACAAGGGGGCCACCCAGAACATGCTGAGCGGCAACTTCATCGGCACCTCGGCCTCGGGGAATTCCCGCCTGGGCAACGCCCAGGATGGCGTGGCCATCCTGGGGGCGAACGGCAATCAACTGATCGGCTGCACGTTCCAGCAGAGCCCGTTCGTCTTCTACAACGTGATCAGCGGCAACGGCGGCAACGGCCTGCGGATCAAGAACTCGAACGATACGACGGTCCACGCCACCTTCCTGGGGGTCGGGGCCGACAACGCCACGGTCGTCGGCAACAAGGGGGACGGCCTGCTCGTCGAGGGGACTTCCGCGAACACCCAGGTCGGCGGCGTGATCCCGCTCGGCAACGTGATCTCGGGCAACGACGGGAACGGGATCGAGCTGAAGGACAAGGCCAGCGGATTCGTCTCCTTCAACACTTTCGGAGGAACCTTCGCCTTCGGCGGGGCGGCACCGAACAGGAAGAACGGCATCCTCGTCACTTCGACGGGGGGCAACAACCTGATTCGCACCTGCATCATCGGTGGGAATCTCGGCAACGGGATCGAGATTTCCGGCTACGCGACCGGCGTGCAGGTCACCGACACCTCGACCGGGACGAACTCCAACATCAGCGCGGCCATCCCGAACCGGAAGAGCGGCATCCTGATCACCGGCCATGCCCACGGCAACGCCATCGGCGGCTTCCAACCCTCGATCGAAGTCCGTGTGACATCCTCGGCCAACCTCAGATATGGCATCGAGATCGCCGGCAACGCGCACAACAACGCCATCTTCGGGACACGCGTGGGGACCGATTTCTTCGGGACGAGCAACCTGGGCAACGCCCTCGGCGGGATTTATCTCGCGCCGGGGACCTCGATGACCACGATCGGCGGCACGTCGCTCCCCTTCCAGAATCTCATCCGCTTCAACGGCGGCAACGGCCTGACCCTCAAGTCATCCCGAAATGTGGGAATCGTGGGAAATGCCATCATCAATAATCAGGTCTACGGCCTTCGCGCCTCCGGCAACAATAACGGCTCGATGGTGATGGGGAACCTGATCGCGGCGAACGGCCAGGGGAACGTCAACTTGGACGGGTCGAGCGGCATCACCATCATCCCGTGACGACTCCGCCGGACATCGCCCGAACCTTTTCAAATTCGATCGGCCTCCTCCTTCGGTTGCGCGGGAGGAGGCCGATTGCCGTCATCCTCGATTCCGCAGGTTCTCCGCGAGGATGTTGCAGAACAACGCCCCCTGTTCGATGGCGTCGTCGAGCGCCTTGTGGGTATGGGGGAGGGGATCGAACCAGCGCCGGGGCATGCTCCGCTTCGAGATGCTGCGGTATTCGACGCCGAGGGTCGCCATGGCGTAGGTCTTGAGGTCGAGCGCCGAGAAGGAGAAGGGGCTCTCGCCGGCGAATCGGATCAGATACCAGTATACGAAAAGAAAGTCGAAGCCCGAGGGATAGCCGACGAACACGGGCCGAATTCCCAGCGACTTCACCCAATCGATGTATGCCCTCATTGCCTCGGCGGGTTCCTGCAAATCCTTGCGGTGCTCGGCCCAGGCTTCCGGCTGGGTCTTCCACCATTCCATGGTCTTGGGATCTCCCGAGGCGCCGGGAAGGGTCTGGAGATTGACCGAGAAGGTGCCGATCAGCGTCTTGTCCGGCAGGTAGGCCGCCGAGCCCAGACTGAGCATCGAGTGCGGACCGGGAATCGGTCCATCGGTTTCAACGTCGGTGCTGATATAAACTTCCGCCATGATTCGATTCAACTCCATGCCGGCGCGGGGGAGGAGACCGGGGCTTCGTTTGTTCGTCGAAAAGATTGATTGTACGAATTGATTGGCTCTTATGCCTTTCCTTCTCGGCGGGGCATCGGGAGCGAGATTGCATGAGTTGGCGAGAACATCCCAGGTCGTGAGGGACGGAGAACGAATTCTTGCGAACGGAAGGGCATGCGCCGGTGTCCTTTTCGTAATCCACGCGTAAATCAATCGGCAAAGGCCCTGGACCGCCGGGTAGAATGTGACAATGAGAACCAGGAGTTTTTGCCCGAGTCCATCCGATCCGACCGGCCGCGATTCGACCGCCGAGCGTCGACCAGCCCTCATCCAGCCGAGCCAAGATGGTCGCCACGCGAAAGAAATCGCCCTCGATCCACCGCCAGCCAACCGACCGATGGACGGACGAGATTCGACGAGGATGACGATGCAAGAAAATGAAGAATTCGGATTCGGCTCATCCGCGGCGCTGTTCCCGGCCTGGGCCGATTGGCGGCGTCGGCTCAAACTGATTGACGCCATGATGCGTGACATGAGCCGCCAGCGCGACCCGCAGGGGATGGTCCAGTCGTATGGCGAACGGCTTCGCCAGTTGATGCCGACGGACCGCTTCGTCGCGATGAGCCGCCGAGGTATCGAAGCCCCCAGGTATCGGATCACGCGATCGAGCACCTGGACGGAGGAAATCAACCCCTGGACCCAGCCGCATCGATTGCCGGTGCTCGAAGGGGGGTTGCTCGGCAAGCTGTTCCATGACCAGAAGCCCCAGGTCGTCGACGACATCGCTCCCTACCTGGACGAAGACGACCCGGCGTTCGAATA
>CALKTZ010000725.1 GCA_937997355.1 uncultured Planctomycetales bacterium
ATCCCGAGTCGTGATGAATACCACCCGCTCAGGACTACAGTAGTACATCGCCGCCAGGCACATGGGGCAGGGATGCGCCATGATGTAGAACTCGCAGCCCGCGAAGTGCTCCGTGCCCAGCTTCGCGGAGGCCGCGCGAATCGCTTCGATCTCGGCATGCGCCGTGGGATTATGCGTCTGTGCGACCTGGTTGGCCGCCTCGGCGATGATACGCCCTTCCTTGACGATGACGCACGCGAAGGGGCGGCCCCCCTGCTCAACATTGGCAAGGGCCAGGTCGATGGTCCGTCGAATGAAGTCCATAACAAAGTCTCCAGGAGAACAGGTTATCCTGTGCCGGAAGAACTTTCGTATCGCCAGGCCGGAGGCAAAAAATCGCCTTCATGAGCTATGCCTGGCAGATCGAGGCTTTGAAGGCTAAACGAACATGCATGCAAACGGGTAGGTGATTTGTGCTGAAATCTTGGTGACGCTGGCGAGGAGAGGCTAACGACCAGAGGTTTCCTCCTCTACGATTTAAAGCTCGATGAGGGGGGCGGTCGGGGAGAGGCCGATGGTTCGCCACCAGTTGCGGGCGGTGGTGCGATCCCAGTCGGCCGCGCAGGCACAGCGGGAAAGGTCGCGATCGAGGCATTCGGCGGTCTGGTAGCGCTCCTTGAGGGGCTTGGCCAGGCACCGCAGGATGACCCGCTCCAGGTCTTCCGGGATCTCGGGGTGGAGCTTCGACGGAGGAATGACCTCGTCACGGGCATGCGCGATCATCGCGCCGATGCCGCTCTTCTCGTCGAATGGGGGGCGTCCTGTTAGCAGATAATAGGCAACCGCGCCGAGTGAATAGATGTCGCTCCGCCCGTCCAGCTCAAGTGCCCCCGTGGCCTGTTCCGGCGACATGTACAGGGGGGTGCCGAGGATCTGTCCTTCCGCGCTGACGTTGGAGAGGGGGACCGCCGCCACCGGCCGGACCAGGCCGAAGTCGAGCAGCTTGGCGAAGTCGTCCATCCCTCCTCGCTTCGCCGCGAAGATATTCGAGGGCTTCACATCCCGGTGGATGAGCCCGGTTCGGTGCGCCTCGCTGAGCGCCTGGGTCACTTGCCGGAGGAGATACACCACCCGGGCCGGGGGGAGCGGGCCGTGCCGCTCGACGAGTTCGGAGAGGCTCAGCCCCGGCAGATATTCCATCACATAGTAATAGGTTCCATCCTCGGTGCGGCCGTAGTCGTAGATTTCGACGGTGTTCGGATGGGATAGCGTGGCGGTGAGGCGAACTTCCCTCTCGAATCGCTCCAGGATTCTGGAGCTCGTGTTCCCGCTGGTGCGAATCAGCTTCAGTGCGCAGGGACGCTTGAGGAGCCGGTGCTCGGCGAGATACACCTCTCCCATGCCGCCAGTTCCGATGCGTCGGCCCAGGCGATACTGGCCGAGCAGCCTGGCCTCGGCGACCTGTCGCCTCAATCGCGAAAGGACGTGCGCCCCGAATGAGGAGATGGCCGCCAGGATGAGCAGGAAGACGGCGTCGAGCCCGTAGGAGATGAGCGGGACGCTCCGATTGTTTCGCGGCACGATGAGCCAGCCGAATGCCTCCGGGTGCCAGAAGTAGGCCACGTACATCGTCGTCAGGGGAAGAACCGCGATCGGCAAGACCACCGCCGCGGTCCGCCGCCAACTCTTGGGGACGTAGATCCCGAACGTCAGGATCAGCAAGGAACAGATCAGGACGACGTTTTTCATGGCCATCTGGGCGCCGATGGAATCGTTCTCCTTCGAAAGCTGAAGGAGCATCCGGCACTCGTAAAAACACATCATGCTCGCGAGCATGACCATCATCGCGAGCTCGATCATCCGGAGGGTAAGCAGCGAGAAGACCACCCGGCTTGATAACAAGACGGAAAGGCCGATCAGGCAGAAGATGACGACGGTGTTGGCGATCCAGATTTCCGGGATCAGGTAGGCGAGCATGTAGGGACGCAGGGTGAGCATCATCCCGTAGATGCAGGCATAGATGATGGGGATTTCGCGCAGGCGGGCCCGGACGGCGACCTGGACCTCGTCGGTGATCGAGGCATCCTCCTGGGCCGCGATTGCCGCCTTCGGGGTGAAGCCCTGGGTATCGGTATCGAGCCGGACCGCCGACGAACTCCGACCCCTGGGAAGGGCGCCGTTGGCCGGCGTCGGCTTTCCGTCCC
>CALKTZ010000726.1 GCA_937997355.1 uncultured Planctomycetales bacterium
CCCCTTCCGCTATACTTATGTGTTCGAGCTGGCCAACGACTACATCGGCTATGTTGGGGACCGCAAGGCCTATGACCTCGGCGGCTACCAGGTGTGGACAGGCTTCCACAGCTTCACCCCGCAGGGGACCGGCGAGAAGATCGTCGACGAGGCGGTCCGACTGCTGACCCAGTTGCACGACAATCCTTGAGGACGCCGAACTCGCCGATGCCCTGGATTCTGTTCGGCGCGGGTCTCCCGACCCCGCCGAAACGCCCGACCGAAGATCTCCATCGAGGCTTTCGCACTGGCCTGCGAAAAATGGGACAGGCACGCGGAGTACCGTCGAGCCAGTCCCGTTTTCGCTCGGGCTTTGGGGAGCGGGTTCGCCCAGGGCTCAGGGCCGGGCGATCAGGCCGATGCGGCGGACGCACGAGGACGCGTCGGCCTCGACGCTAGACGTCGCGAATGCCGCGTCGAAGAGGCGGGCGAGGTCCAGCACTTGCTGGAGGTCGCGGGCCACCTCGTCGCGGGGGCGCCCGCGACGCTCGGCGAGGGCCTCGATGAGCTGGTCGCGACGGCGCTCGGCCAGTTCGCAAAGCGCCCGGAGATCGAGGCCGATGAATGTCCGCGAGTCGGCCGAAACGGAACTCCGGATCTTGTGGAATCGTGCCCCGGCCTCGGGGGCGTTGCTCGCTTCCAGGTAACGGGCGACCGCCCGGGCCGAATTGCCGATCACCAGCCGATGGCGCGACCGATCGACCGCATAGGCGAAGGGGATCGGGGTGTCCAGGGTGGTCACCCGGGCTCCGGCCACTTCCCGGAAGACGACCCGGCTTTGCCCCTTGTTCCGCGCGTGGTCGACCGACGCCACCGCCAGGGCGGTGCGCAGCGCGTTGTCGAGGGCGGCCGCGACGGTGACGGCCGGCGGCTCGGCCTCGGCTCCCGCCCCCTCGCCGGGATTGGCGTTCTCCCGAGCGTGTTCGGAATCTCCCATGTGGACCGCCAGGACCAGGGGAATCTCCGAGATCACGCGAGGGGTAGGAGTTCCCTCTTCCGGGGCATCGAAGTAGATAACCCAGCTCGGCCCGAGCGCGGGGAAGATCCGCCGATGTAGATCCTGACCCAGCAGGATGCCGCTGAGGGCGACTTCCAGGTTCTCCAGGCGGGGGCGCTGGGCCTCGGAGAGCAACTGGCCCAGCAGCGAGTGCAGGGCTTCCAGGTCGACCCCGGTCGAGATCATCGCGAAGGCCGAGGCGGGGATTTTGGCGAGGTCGAGGTCGACGGGCCGGTGATCCCTGGCCCATCGGGCGACGGCCGGGTCGAGCCTGGCCACGTCGATCGATTCCGCCGTATGGAGGCTGAGGATGCCCTCCCGCCAGCTGAGCGCGGCCCCGGCGTAGTTGAGCGACGCCAGGTAACGGCCGAGCAAGGCCCGGGCGCGGGCATCGCCCGGATCGACGGCGTGCGACCGTTCCGCCAGGAGCCGTTCGAGCAATCGAGGATCGAGGAAGAGCCGGCAGGCCGCCTTCCCGCCATCCGGGAGCTTCCGCCGCACGGTTTGAAATCCCGGCAAGCCGGCAAGCTCCTTGATGTCGGCGGCACCCGTCGCCAGTTGCTTGTGCCGCTCGATCAGCTCCTGCAACAGCGGCTCGGAGTTGGAAACGGCGAAGGTCCCGTCGGCAAGCTCCACGTGGAACTCGTTCGGCCGCTTCGAGCCGGCCGGATACTCCCGCTCGATGTACTTGATTTCCCCCTGCTGCCGCTCGACACAACGGGCAAGCTCGCCGCCGGCGACCTGGGCTTCGTCGATCAGCCGGACAAGCCGCCGGAGCATCTCCGGGTCCCTGGCGCGGAGCACCACCAGCCCGACGACCCGCGCCTTCCCCGGCTGCGGAGGATCCGTCGGCGCGGCCTGGAGCGCGACCACCACCGCATCGCCGAAGATCTTGTCCCGAATCTCGGAGATTGGCGTCCCCAGGAAGGCCTCGATCTTGTCGCGCGCCGACATCAGCTTCCTGGACCGGTTGGAATTCATCCATCCCTGCACGACCGGGAGTTGACGCAGCCTTTCCACCAGCGATGACGAGACGAACGCCGGATAGTGCTCCCGCAAGCTCTCGACCGTCAGCACGACCGGCGAGGCGGGGGGGACCAGCCGCAGGAGGGCGTCGGTCGTTTCCTGGGCGATCGCCAGGACGGGGGCGACGAGCCCGATCGCCAGTACCAGGAGGATGGAACCCCCTTCTCGACCGAACGAAGCCAATCCGGGGAGGCGTTGTGTTTGTCGAAACGGATTCATCAGGCTCAGGCCCCTTTGGAGGCTGGCGGCACCGGGGGGAGATCCGCCCCCCCGTCGGTTGGGGGAACCGATTCTTGCAAGAACTCGATCGCGCGGCGAGCGGAATCGGAGATCGGCCGAACTCCGGCCGAAATCTCCTCGCCGAACCGGCTGAGGGCTTCCGATACCAGTTCGCCGGCCGCGCCGGCCGGGAACAGGTCCGGGCGGGATGACGCGTCCGTTCCCTCCGAGGAGTCGAAAACCTGACGGCCGAGCCGAACGGCCGGGGCCGAGGCGGCGTACGCCAGGTCCCAGGTTGCGTCGGAGGCGTCGGCGATCGCCTGATTCAATGCGTGCATATCCGGCGGCGACGTTTCCGGTTCTGCCCGAGTCAGGTTCGCGTTCGGGGGGATCGCCCCTCTCGGGGCCGGGGAGTTCCAGGGCTGGAGGGCGACCGCCAGTAAGGCCGCCGCGTTCCCCAACGGACGATTCCGCAAGGGGAGGACCCTCGCCCGGTCATCTTCGACCGCCGCCAGGATGCGGTCGGTCAGGCCGGGCGACGGGACCGGTTTGGGGACTTGTTCCCACTGCCGAAGGGCCTGGAGGAGCGTTTCCAAGGGCTGCATCCGGGGCTGGCAGACGTGGCAGGTGCGAGCATGTTCCCGCAGTGACGCGAGCAGATCGGCTTCCGTTTCCCTGGATTGCGATTCGGACGACTCCATTCCCGACCCTCGACGGCCGCGGGCGGTCTGCCCGCCGTCGAGAAGGCAATCCCAGATTCGTTCGAAGTCTTGACAGTTCATCGAGTTAAGAATCCAGAAATGGGGACGGGTTGATTTCGATTGGGGTTACGGTTCGCGGCCGACGCCCCGCCGGCCGAGGTCAACGGCCAGTTCGGCGCGGGCGCGGCGGAGCCAGGTCTTGATGGTGCCGATAGGGCGTTGGATGGTCTGGGCAATCTCCTCGTGCGAGAGATTCTGCTCATGGAACAGGACGAAGACGACGCGATAATCGGGCCGAAGCCGGGCGATGGCCCGTTCCAGCTCACCGGCGAGGTCGTCGGGATCGGCGACGCCGGGGCGAGGGTCGATGAGTCGCTCGGTCGCCTCGGCGGGGGCCAGGGCCGGCATCCGCGCCCGCTTCCCCAGGGTGGTCCGGCAGCGATTGGCGGCGATCCCCAGGAGCCAGGGGCGGATCGGCCGGCTGGAATCGAACCCCCCGATGGCGCGTAATGCCCGCACGAACGTTTCCTGGACGACATCCTCGGCGTCCTCCCGCTGGCTGAGCATGCGGACGCACAGACCCAGGACGACTCCCTGGAATCGCTCGATGAAGACGCGAGGTGCGCGCGGATCTCCTGAACGGAGTGCCTCGACCAGTGCGGGGTCGTCCATCAGCATTCAGGGCCCACTCAACTCCGCCCCGCCGGACACCGGAGTGACCGGCCACGCGCCGGCTGTCTCGGGATACCCTGTCCGCGGGTCGCTCCGTTTCAGGATTCGTCGAGATGGGGCAAAGATTCAAGGGGGGAGCGGGCCGAAGGGGCTTTCCGAGGGCGTGGGCATGACTTCAATTTGTTGTAAGTGCTTTGCTCACGGGAGATTTTGGAGCATCTTCCTTGCCGGGAGGGGTGGCCGGCAATCGGCGCGAAAACGCCCGCTGTTCGACGGACCGGGTCCTGCGAGGAGCCTGCCGATCGAGCAACGGGCGATCGCGAAGAGCGGGACGGCCGGAGGCGACGAGATGAGTCGATCGACCGCGGCGGTCAGGAGTCAGAAATCCTCGTCATCGATCTCGAAGTGAGGGGTGACCGTCAGCGAGGTCAGTTCCTGGGCGGTCATTTCTTCGAACCGTCTCCCTTCGCGGGTGATGCCGGCTTCAAGCTGCAAGGCGATTCCGTGAAGCTCCGGAGAGTCGATTCGCCAGGCGAGCTCGGCCAGCTCATCGGGGT
>CALKTZ010000727.1 GCA_937997355.1 uncultured Planctomycetales bacterium
GGGGTTCGAATCCCCCCCTCTCCGTTTCAAATCCCGCCAGGCGTCGACACGGGCCGTCTAAAGCCTCTTGGCTGCTAGGGTTAGATTCGACAATATAATGTCCGCGGCGATGGTCATTCCGCCAGGAGCCGACTCGTCCTGACGGTCTTCCCCATGAAGGACAAGTAGGCCTATTCCCAGCGGATTTCCTACGGGAAATCATTCTGCGACGAGCCTGCCTTGCTCATCTCCATCACCCGGCTTCAATGCCACCGGCGACTGTACGAACATCACGAGCAGGGTCGGTGAACACGATTCACGCGGATTCGAGTTCCACATTTCGGCCGATGATGACTGCACGCTGCATGAAGTGACCATCATGTTCCTCGTGATCGGGCAGGAGGCAAACGATTGAGGTCGAGACGGCGCGGATCCTTCTTTGGCAATCGCGAAGCTGACCCACTCGTGATCGTTTGAAATCAACTACCCTGGCGGAGCCTGGTGGGTTCGGATGATGGGCGATCCTACGCTCGTTCCACCATGGGCTCGTCCCGGGGCGGTCAGATCGCAAGAAAGGTGCCTCGCGATGACTGACGACGTTGAACGAGGCTCGCGATTGGGCCGGGCGATGGCCGTCATCTACGGCCTGGTGTGCTATCTCGCCTTCCTCGCCTCGTTCCTCTATGCGGTCGGCTTCGTCGGGAATTTCCTGGTCCCGAAGTCGATCGACTCGGGTCCGACAGTTCAGCTGCCGACCGCCATCCTCGCCGACGCATTGTTGCTGCTCTGCTTCGCCGTGCCGCATAGCGTGATGGCCCGGCCCGCGTTCAAGCGATGGTGGACGCGTCTGGTGCCGACCGTCGTCGAGCGGAGCACCTACGTACTCCAGAGCAGCCTTCTCCTCGGCCTCCTCTTCTGGCAATGGCGGCCGATACCGGCCGTCGTCTGGCACGTCGAGACACCAATCATATGCTGGCTAATCCATGCCGTCTTCTGGACGGGATGGGCACTCGTGCTCATCTCGACGTTCCTCATCGACCACTTTGACTTGTTCGGGCTACGCCAGGTCTTCCTCCATGCGTCGGGGCGGGCTTATTCGCCACGCGAGTTCCAAATTTCCGGCCTCTACCGCTACATCCGCCACCCCCTCATGACGGGATTCCTTCTCGCCTTCTGGGCTACTCCGACGATGACCGTCGGTCATCTCCTGTTCGCCCTCGCCACAACCGGCTACATCCTCATTGCCCTCCGGCTCGAAGAGAGAGATTTACTCGACCTCCATGGCGAGAGCTACAGGGCCTACCAGGAGCGGGTAGGCATGCTGATCCCGCTGGCGAAGCGACGGGACGGTCGACATCGGCCCTGATATCTCCCACGTCCCTCGTTTGCTTGCTCGCCGTCCTCGCGTTCACGGCCTTCATCACCGGTTTTACCCGGCAGGTGACCCACATCCCAACGGGAAGAAGAGATTTGGATTTACCAGGGGAAAGAATAAGTCGAAGCCGACGATCCCATCAATCAAAGTCAGTCCGATGTCCTCGCAAGGTGGTTCCCTCGTCCTATCGGACGAGCCGATCGCTCGCGTCCTGATGGATGAGCAAGGTAACTCGTCGCGAATCCGTGCGGCTTGAGATTCGATGACCATCCGCTCCTGCTTCAGTTGGAAGAAGGTCATCGCCCGGATCGATGTGTTCGATCCATCCAGGTTGCTCCCGTCCCGCTGCAAAATGCTCCGCGCGCTCCATTCGATCCAATCGACCTGATTGTCGATGCTCGTGCGTTCACGCGTCAGCATGCGGCCAGGACGTGTTGCGCACATAGAAACTATCCGAGAACCTGCGGAATGCCCCTTGCTTGAAAGGAGTTGCGGCCGGTCGAGTCGCAACCATTTCAGCCGTGGGAGCCGCCATGAAACGCAAGAACGCCCGCCGCGAGCCGCTGGGCACGATCTGGGAGGTCCCCGACGCCCTCTGGCGACGGATCGAGCCGATCCTCAAGGGATTCTGGCCGAGAAAGCCCACCGGCCGGCCCCCGGCGCACTGGCGGACGATGCTCAACGGGATCATCTTCCGCATGCGGAGCGGCTGCCAGTGGGACCAACTGCCCGCCAAGTACGGCCCCAAGAGCACCGTCCATGACTGGTTCCAGCGATGGGCCGAGGGGGGCATCCTCGAGAAGATCTGGGCGGTGCTGGTCGAGGAGTGCGACGAACTCGGGGGCGTTGAGGGGAAGTGGCAGTCGGCCGAAGGGATGCTGGGCAAGGCCCACTTCGGGGGGGAAAAAGACGGGCAGGAACCCCACCGATCGGGGCAAGAAGGGCACCAAGAAGCATGCACTGACCGACGGCGACGGAGGCCCGCTGGGTGCGGTGGTCGCCGGGGCGAACGTGCCGGATTGCAAGCTGCTGGCGGCGGCGATCGTGGTTGATCGGCCCGACCCCGATGAGGTCGAGCAGCATCTGTGCCTGGATGCCGGATTCGATAACCCGAGCGGGCGGTCGGCGTTGGAGGAGAACGGAT
>CALKTZ010000728.1 GCA_937997355.1 uncultured Planctomycetales bacterium
GGCGTGTCGGTGCGAGTGCCGACATCTATTCGTTGGGGCTGGTGCTTCGAGAACTCCTCACCGGCCGGCTTCCCGACTTGCCGGACGAGAAGTTGCCAAGAAGCCGGGCGCTCGGGGATTTCCTCGATCGTCGCGCCTGCCTCGATCCGTCGATCCGCCGATTGAATCCTTCGGTCCCCTATGCGCTTGAAGCGATCGTCGCCCGCTGCCTCGCATACGAGCCGAAGGATCGCTATGCCGACGCCTCGGCCCTGGCGATCGATCTGGACTGCTTCCTGAAGTCTCGTCCGTTGATGACCGCGCGCAACCCGAGCTATCGCGAACGCGCGAACAACTGGCTGACGCGGTGCCGACGGCCGGTCGAATTGGCGATCGCCGGCTCGATCGCGGCGGCAACCTGGCTCCAGCCTCTCCCGGTGGAGCGGGTGCCGGCCTTCGGCGCGGCCATTCACGCTTACGGTCGAAATCATTCCGATGAAGCGATCGTCCCGCTGAAGAATCTCGCCACCGCCTATCCCGATTCGCCCCTGCCGCAACTGTTCCTGGCGCTCGCGAGGAACAAGTCGATCCTCGATCTTCGGCCGGCTCAGAATTCGTCCGACCTCGATCGACGCCCCTCCGAGGAATCCTTCCGCAAGGCGATGGCGGTTCCGAATGCGGTGCCTCAGATCGTCGAATGGGCTCGCAAACACTCCGAAATCAAACTCGTTCAGAGGCTCGATGAGTTCGCCGAGAATTGCCTGGACGTGGTGAACAAGTTCGATCCCGCCAGCCCCGCTACCTTCGGAGGCCGCGGCCCGGATGCCGCGACCTCCTTGACCGAACTGGCTCGGACCGCATTTCAACTGGCCCTCTTGATCGAGCCCGGCGAAAGCAAGTCTTCGCATGGGATGGCATTGATCGAATCGTCGAGGGGAAATCATCAGCTCGCCGACGAACTCATCTCGGCCTGCTTCGGGGGACCCGGCGGACATGATCCGCATGAGGACCTCGGGAGGCAGTTCTCGTTATTTCTGGCCCGGAGCCAGATCGCTTGCTCGTGGGCCGAGCATTTGCTGACTCGGCGAGACGCCGTGACGATTCGGCAAGCGAGAAGCCTCCTGGACCGCGCGCTTACCGATCTCGACACCGGTGATCGATTTCGAGGTCAAGGAATGGATGCTCAATCTGCCTCGCTCAAAGCTCGGATTCAGGCGATCCTGCTCTTGATCGAGACGGACGTCGAGCAGCGGCAATTCGATGAGGCTCGCCGTCATATCGCGAAAGCGGAAGGCGCCTTGACCGATCTCAGTCTCCTCGGACCGGATCCGTCAAAAGTCCAGGAATTCCGTCGCCAGCTCGATCAATCGATGGATCGAATCAAGGCAGCCGCCGGAACGGCTTCCGGGGATTCTTCGCTGGGATACTGATTTTTGTCCTGAAAGCGAGATGTTGCGTCGGCATCGCCGAGTAAGTAAGTTCGCTTACGCGATCGATCCGATCAAAGCTCATCGATGCGGAAGACGTTGAAGGATACGGTTTCCGGATCGACGCCGGATCGCCACCGCCACGCGCCGGGATCCACGCGAACGCACAAAAACTCTTGGAAGAAAGATCAAAAAGCACCCCGGCAAACTTCGGACGGTTAACCCCCTTTCCATCACGGATGCGGGACCCGTGCGATAGGAGATCGGACCTCCGAAGTCTGCGAGGGGGGCTGGACTGGCCATTCGGAAATGGTCGAGTCGGGACAACGTCCGGGGGCGGCGCGAAGGCGGCAGCCAGTGCGATGTTGCTTGATTAAGCCGACGAATGCGGCCGATTTCATAAGACTCGGAAGACCGGGTCGACATCGACCGGCGATTCCGAATCCATTCGACTCTCGACGGAGAGCAGACGACGAATAACCCTGACAGGGTTGTCGAAGTTCGGGGCCCGACGTGACACCCGAAATCTTCAGGGCCGTTTTTTCAAGAACGCCTCGATCGCGTTGCTGGTTTTTTGGCCATGATAAGCATCGGCAGTCGTGACTTGTTAGGTTTATTAATTCCAGAAAGCAAATTTCAAGAAACTGATCAAAGGAGCGTTTCTTAATCCCGCAACGGAGATCGCCAGATGAGGATTCAGCCTTCGTTGCGGGGGGATCGGGGGTGAAAACGAGCGTGAACTTCCTGGAGTCTGCTTAATTCTACCCGGGTGTAAATCTGGGTTGTGGCGATCGAGGAATGTCCGAGCATTTCCTGAACCGCGCGGAGATCCGCGCCGCCGGCGAGGAGATGGGTTGCGAAGCTATGGCGGAGGGTATGCGGGCTCACCTCGGCCCTTAAGCCGGCCGCTAGGGCATGACGCTTGACGATCGACCAGAGCCCGATTCGGGTGAGCGGACGTCCCGACTTCGACACGAAGATTTCCGCGGTGTCCGGGCGCTGACGGATCAGGATGGGGCGATCCTGCTCGAGATAGCTGCTCAGGGCCTCTCTGGCCTTGCGGCCGAGAGGAACCTGCCGTTCCTTGTTTCCTTTCCCCACGCAACGCGCCATGCCTCGGCCGAGATCGACGTCCCGGGGGCGAAGGCTCACCACTTCGGACGCTCGGCAGCCGGAGGCGTAGAGCGTCTCGAGCGCGGCGCGATCGCGTCGGCCGAGCCTGGTCGTGGGATCGGGCGCCTCAAGGAGCCGATCCACGGCCGAGGGGCTCAGGACGGTGGGGAGTCGATCCCAAACCGCGGGGGCCACGAGGAGCTTGGCGACATTCTCCTTCAGCTTGCCTTCGAAGATCAGGAACCGAAAGAACGTGCTCAAACTGGCGATATGGCGACAAACGCTGGGCGGTGCCAAGCCGGAACGATTCAGTTCCTCGACGTAGCCCGTCAACGTGGCGATGGTGATCTTCGAGAGAGGGCCGGGGGCCGTCGTCCTTCTCCAACGAGCAAACCGCGTGAGATCGGCGCGATAGGCGGCCAGGGTGTGGGTCGAAACCCCGCATTCGGCCATGAGATAGTGCAAAAACGGCCCGATCGGGTCTCGGTGGGGTTCGGCGGCTGTCTGCTCGTTCCGCATCGTGGTTCCTCACTCGGAATGGCACTTGCCCGCGACGAGAAATCGATCGTCGGCCGGGGATGGCTCTGGAACGCTCTTTTATGATCGGCATTGGGATGGGGCCGATTTTTGTCAATCCGATTCGAGCGAATGCGTCACGGCCCATTTTCAAGCCTGCCTCTTTCCTTGACGACGATGGACTCGGAAAGAGTGAGTTTGATAGTCTGTGCGGGCCTGAAGGGGTTTTCGACGGACGCATCGAATGGCTTGGAGAGGGGAGTATCGACGTGAGTTCGAGCCGCGATCACGTGAACCGTGAACGACTCATCGAATTGCTGAAACGGGACGCGCTGAGGCTCGGCCAATTCACACTGGCGAGCGGTCGGGCCTCTCACTTCTACATCGATGGCCGGAAGGTGACGCTCGGGGCCGAGGGCGCCGGGTTGATCGGCAAGGCCGTGTGTGAGGTGCTCCTCGCCCACGAACCGGCCATCGCCGCGGTCGGTGGATTGACCTTGGGAGCAGACCCGATCGTCGGAGCGACCCTGGCGCAAGCGGCCGAGCGTGGGCGCCCCGATTTGAAAGGCTTCCTGGTCCGCAAGCAGGCGAAAACGCACGGCACGGGAAACCTGGTGGAAGGACCCGTTGAGCCGGGTTCACTGGTGGCCATTGTTGACGATGTCGCGACCACCGGCGGTTCTTCACTTCAGGCCGTGGATGCCGTGACCGCCCTCGGTTGCAAGGTCGCGCTGGTCGTGGTCGTGCTGGACCGTCTCGAAGGAGCCTCCGAAGCTTTCGCGGAGCGGAACCTGCCGTTCCGATCGCTGGTGACAATTCGGGATCTGGGTGTGGAGCCGCTCCAACGTTAGATCGTTGTAATGCCTTGAAGTGAATGATCTTCGTTCTACATTTTGAATTGTCGTCTCATCAGGTCATCGCTGATTTTGGATTGCGACCAGATTGAAGAAATCGCGGGTGCGGGGATGGAGGAATCAGCGGCGCGAGCTCGATTACACGTCGTCCTGGTCGAGCCGGAAATCGCCGGCAACACCGGCGCGGTCGGCCGAACCTGCGTGGCGATCGGCGCGGCCCTTTGGCTGATCCGCCCCCTCGGCTTCTTGCTCGATGATCGCCACATCCGTCGGGCCGGGCTCGACTATTGGCAATACCTCGATCTCCGCGTCGTCGACCACATCGATGAAGTGGCCGAAGCCGTCGGACCCGACCGACTCTGGTATTTTAGCACCAAGGCAACTCAGTCTTACACGGATGTTCATTATCAGGCCGGCGATGCGTTCGTATTCGGGCCGGAAAGCCGAGGGCTTCCGGTGCGCTGGCTGACCGCGTGTCCGGATCGTGCGGTTCGGATTCCGATCCGGCCGGAAGCGAGGAGCCTGAACCTCGCGAACGCCGTCTCCGTCGCCGCCTTCGAGGCGGCCCGGCAGTTCGAGATCGCGTAAAGGGCTCACTCGATTTGTCATGGACTTCGGCCGTGGCTCGGAGAATGCAAAACCGCGTGATTCCCGTCAAAACCCTTGCAAAGTCGGAACGATTTTCTCATAATCACCGGCTGCGCGGTCCCGATGGGCCGTTTTTTTGATTCTGGGCGGGCGCGGCGGCAAGTAGCAACGATTGCGCGGGCCCATTGAAATTCATTGTGCGTGCGAAACGCTTCACGGAACGGGTCTCGCGGACCCCGACAGGGTTGCGGGGTCGGACGGACACGGCGGGTGATCGATGTCGGAAACACTAAAGATTCGGGTCGAGCCGCGGGATGCGGAGAAGAATAAAGGGACGGGCACGCGGGTTGCGCGTCGCCTTCGGACCAACGGGCGGATTCCCGCCGTCATTTACGGGCACAAGCAGGCCGTGCTGCCGATCTCGCTGGCCCGCGAAGACGTCTGGGGCATGATCAAGTCGGCCGCTCACCTGGCCGAACTCGATCTCGGCGGGTCAACCGAGACGGTCCTGATTCGCGACGTGCAGTGGGACCACCTGGGCAAGGAAATCCTGCATCTGGATTTCGCTCGCGTCAGCGCCGAGGAATCGATCCAGACGGAAGTCCGAATCGAGTTGAAGGGGCAGGCCCCGGGGCTCGCCGGGGGCGGCGTCCTCGAGCAATTGCTGCACGAACTCGAGGTGACGTGCCCCGCCGGCGCGATCCCCGACGTCATCAAGGTAGATGTCAGCAACCTTCAGCTCAACCAGGGGATTCACGTCCGTGAGCTGACCTTGCCGCAGGGGGTGGTCGCCACCGCCGACCCCGAGCAGTTGGTCGTTCACGTGGTTGAGAAGGGAACCCAGGCCGAGCCGGTCGCCGGTGGCGAGGCGGCCTCGCAGCCGGAAGTCATCAAGCCGGAACGGAAGGAAAAAGAGAAGGACGCCTGATCCCGGCGCTGTTGAGCCGATCGTTCTCACTCCGGTTGTTTCGGCCGAGGTGATACGATCCCCCAGTCCGTGAGATCTCCGGGAGTTCCGGCCTTGTCGACGATGAAGCTGGTGGTCGGCCTCGGGAATCCCGGGGCCAAATACGAAGCGACCCGGCATAACATCGGCTTCGAGGCCGTCGATCTCCTGGCGAGAGGGGGTTCGGGGGCTTCATTCAGCCGCAAATTCGAAGGACAGCTCGCCGAGGTTGAGATCGACTATCGGCGGGTGTTGCTTCTGAAGCCGGAAACGTTCATGAACCTGAGCGGTCGGTCCGTTTCCCAGGCGATGCGATTTTACAAGATTCCGCCCACCGACCTGCTCGTGATTTGCGATGATTTGAGCCTTCCCCTGGGTAAGCTCAGGATTCGACCGGGAGGTTCGGACGGAGGCCAGAAAGGGCTTCGCGACATCACGGCCCACCTGGGGACCGACCAATTCCCCAGGCTTCGCGTGGGGCTCGGCGAACGCGGTGAAACCGACGCCGCGGATTTTGTCCTCGGCCGATTCCGGAGCAGTGAACGGCCTCAGATCAACGACAGTTTGATCCTGGCGACCCAGGCCGTGGCGGTTTGGGTGAGCCGCGGAATCGACGCCGCGATGAATCGATTCAATGGGGCCGGATCCCCCAATCCTTCCTGACGAACAAATTTGCGATTCCTTTGAATTTTCAAACACGACCAGGCGACTCGAAAACGGAGGAGTTCTCCCTTGCCCGCCAATACTTATGAGGCCATGTTCCTGCTGGACAGCACCAAGACCGCCGCGTCCTGGGACGACTCGGTCAAGCATGTCCACGACATCCTCACGAAGCACGATTCCGAGATCATCGCGAGCCGACAATGGGATGAGCGAAGGCTGGCCTACCCGGTCAACGGGCACAAGAAGGGGACCTATCTCCTCACCTACTTCAAGACCGACAGCTCGAAGCTCAAGGACATCAACTCCGATTGCCACCTGAGCGACGTGATCCTCCGCGAACTGATCCTGAAGGTCGAGCCGAAGTTGGTCGATCATCTAGTGAATCAGGCGATGACTTCGACCCCGAATGTCGACGCCGAATCGAGCAACGAAGACGACATGGACGACCGTCCTCGTCGTCGCCGTCGGGACGACTGACGCCCTCGTTTCGGCTTGTCGCGGAACTCGCCCTCAAAATCCTCCTCGATCCCGCCCGGACGAAGTTTTTGTTTGGGCATTGACTTGAGGCGATTTGGAGAATCTGATAAAGTTCTCTTAGGTGACAACCGTTTAGTGGTAAAGCGGTGCCCGAGGGAACCTGCGGAGTGTCTGGCGAGGGACGAAACGATGGCCGATTTGAATAAAGTTTTCCTGATGGGCCGTCTGACATTTGACCCGGAGCTGCGACGAATTCCGAGCGGCACGGCCGTCGCCGAACTTCGTCTGGCGACAAGCCGGTCCTGGTCCGGACGCGACGGCGAGCGACGCGAAGAGACGTTGTACATCGACGTGACCGTCTGGGATCGACAGGCGGAAACCTGCTGTCAGTACCTCAAAAAGGGGAGCCCCGTCCATGTTGAGGGATACCTCAAGATGGAGTCGTGGGACGACAAGACGACCGGAGAAAAGCGGTCGAAGATTCGTGTTCAGGCCGAGCGAGTCCAGTTTCTCGACTCCCGCCGAGGTGACTCCGGAGGGATGGACGGCGAGTATTCCTCGTCCTCTCCGATGCGTGAGTCCGCCCCGCCCCGCCGAAACAACGGGAACGGCTTCAGCGGCGAATCGAGAGGAGGAGGTCGCGGCGGCTACTCCCAGGCGGCCGGCTCCGGTGCAACATCCGGTCCTCGACCGAGTGTCGAGGGCGAAGGCGAAGAAGAGGACATCCCGTTCTGAAACACCGACTCTCCGTAACGCGTATTCCCTGGTGTTCGATCACGCATTGAGATGGCGCACAAATGCACCACTTGGACTCAAGCGTTTCAATCGTTACAACAGGTGGTTCGCCGTGAGTCCGCAGTCGATCTGTCGAGGCTGGGCGATGGATGGGGCGTCGTGTGTTCTGAGAGTTCATTCCGAATTGAATCCCGGCGAATCGTGAGGGAAAGACGCTCTTCTCCCTCCGTGCATTGAAACAGCGAGCGAATCCATGGCGAAAACGACCGAGAAGAAGTCCACCAAGAAGGCCGGTGCCTCGAGCAAATCCGCCCCGCAAAGCAAAGGTGCCAAGTCGGCCGTGGCGGGGCCGCCCCGCCAGCCTGGCGTCGAGCGTCGCCGCAATCACCCGACCCGCGCCAAGAACGGTTATATCCACATCCTCCTGACACACCAGGTGACTCATCTGGGGCGTCCGGGGGATCTCGTCAAGGTTCGCCCGGGTTTTGCTCGCAACTATCTGCTCCCGCAGGGATTGGGCACGTTCGCGACCCCGCACAATCTTCGGATCGTCGAGAAGCATCGTCAGCGCCTCAAGGAACTCGACGAAGCGCGTCGCGCCGACCTTCAGAATCTGGCCGCTCAGATCGCCCAACGCTCGCTGACGATCGAAGCCAATGCAAACGCCGAAGGGCATCTCTACGGCTCGGTCAGCGCCGACCAGATCGCCAATGCCCTCCGTCAGGACGGGTTCCCGATCGAGACCGAGAGCATCCGGATCGAAGGCCCGCTCAAGGAGCTGGGCTTGTACTCGATCAAGGTCCAACTGATCGCCGACATCGCCACCGAAGTCAAGCTTTGGGTGGTCCCGACTCATACCGACGAAGTTCCCGCC
Organism: uncultured Planctomycetales bacterium; assembly: GCA_937997355.1. Taxonomy (GTDB): domain Bacteria; phylum Planctomycetota; class Planctomycetia; order Isosphaerales; family Isosphaeraceae; genus CALKTZ01. The sequence continues at coordinate 8,173 of CALKTZ010000728.1, forward strand.
TGAATTGTGGACTTCTCGTGACCAAGCCGACTTCCGGTCGAAAATAGGGAGTGGCTTTGTCCCTCAATTCGTTCCACATCAAGATGGCTCCGTCGAGGTTCAAGCAAATCTCGACGGAGCCATCTTGCTTTCGAATTCGTCATGTGTCCTCTTGTGCGTTCCGATACGATTGTACATCTTAAGGGAGATTGCTCGAAGAGAAAGGCGGTTTTCGATCAGTGGGCGTGCCACGTTGGTCGATTCATTGGACTGGGGAGGCTGCGGTTGGACCATTGATGGTCCGTGACCGAGATCAGGGCGGAGCTCGCGAAACCATGGCGTCGTATAACGGGAATGGGAATGGCAGCGCCGGCCGTGGTGGCCACGGTTCGGGGAACGGGTCCGGAATTCGAGGTGGAGAGATGTCGGCGCTGAGCGACAAGCTACCGCCACAGAACCTTGAAGCCGAACGCAAGGTGCTCGGGGGCGTTCTCCTCGATAATGACGCGCTCCACGAAATCATCCCGATTCTGAAAGCCGACGATTTTTATCGCGATTCCCATCAGACGATCTATCGGGCGATTTGCGAACTCTACGACGAAGGGAAGGCCGTCGATGCCGTCACCCTGGCCGATGAGCTGATCCGTCGAGGCGAGTTCGAGTCCGTCGGTGGGGATGAGACGCTCGCGGAAATCCTCAATAGCGTCCCGCATGCTGCCAATTCGCGGTATCACGCGGAGATCGTCCGCGAGAAGTCGGTCAGCCGCAAGCTGATCGAAGGCGCGACCGAGATCATTCGGGATGGCTATTCCAATCGGCTAACGTCGAAGGAACTCCTTGAGATCGCCGAGACGAAGATCTTTCAGATTGCCGAAGATCAGATCAAGGGGGATACGCACGACATCAAGGCAGTCGTCACCCAGGCGATGGAGCAGATCTCGCTTCGCGCCGAGGGGAAGCACGAAGTCCACGGGGTAGCAACCGGCTTTTATGACCTCGACGAGATGCTGGGGGGGTTCCAACCGGGGCAGTTGATCATCCTGGCGGCGCGGCCGAGCATGGGAAAGACTGCCTTTGCTCTGAACATCTGCGATCATGCCGCTGTTGAGAATAAGACGAGTACTCTTTTCGTCAGCCTGGAAATGGGGCGAGTGGAGTTGGCCGAACGTCTCCTCTGGTCTCGGGCAAGGGTTGACGGCAGCCGGCTCCGTAAGGGGAATAACCTGGGGACCCGCGAGTTGACCTTGCTGGGCAAGGCCTATAACGAGTTCAGCCAATCGCCGATCTTCATCGACGATACGCCGGCTCGCGACGTCCTCCAGATCACGGCGAGTGCCCGACGCCTCAAGATGCGCAATAACCTCGGAATGATCGTCCTCGACTATATTCAACTCGTCGACTCGGAGGATTCGCGCGACAGCCGGCAGGAACAGATCGCCAAGATCAGTCGGCGTCTCAAGGCCCTCGCGCGAAGCCTCAAGATCCCGGTGATCGCCCTGTCTCAGCTCAACCGGGCCGTCGAGAACCGCGAGGATCGAAGGCCCCGCATGGCCGACCTTCGCGAGTCGGGGGCCATCGAGCAGGACGCCGACATCGTCCTCCTGCTGCATCGCCCCGAATACTATGACCCCAATGACCAGCCGGGCATCGCCGAGGTGATTGTCGCCAAGAACCGTAACGGGCCGACCGGCACCGAGAAGCTGACGTTCCTCAAGAACATCACCAAATTCGAGAACCTGGCGAATATCGTTGCGCCCATCGACGACGGTTCCGCCCAGCCATTCTGATCCGATTACGGCATCGGGAAACGACGTTCTCAACGCCCGGAACGGGCTTCTTCGAGCATGGCGATGGCTTCCTGGCGCGTCCCCTCGGCGGCGGACGCGCCCCTGAGCATCGCGGCAAGCTCGGCGACCCGTTCTTCCTCGGCCAGCGGGGTGATCGTCGTCCGCGTCCGCCCCTTCTCGGTACGTTTTCGGATCACCCACTGGCGATCGGCATAGCTCGCCATCTGGGGAAGGTGTGTGACGCAAATCACTTGTTGGTATCGAGAGAGCTCGGCGAGGGTTTTTCCGAGGGCCGAGCCGAGGCGTCCGCCGACTCCGGTATCGATCTCGTCGAAGACCAGGGTCAAGACCCGATCCGCGGCGGCCAGGACCGCCTTGGCGGCGAGCGTTACCCGCGAGAGCTCACCCCCCGAGGCAATCTTCCGAAGCGGCTTGGGATCCTCGCCGGGGTTCGGCATGAAGAGCATTTCCACGCGGTCGACACCTTCCGTGCCCGGGCTTTCCGCCGTCGGGTCGTCCCCGAGTTCGCGGGATTCCACCTCGACCGTCAAGCGTGCCCCTTCGAGTCCGAGCGGCTTGAGCCGGCTTTGAATCCCCTTGGCGAATTCCTTGGCCGTTTTGCGACGCGCCGTCGAGAGGGCCTGCGCGGTGAGCTTCAAGGATTTCCAGGCGTCCGCCAGCGGCGCGTCGAGCGCGAGCAGGTCGGCATCGTGACGATCGAGATGGGCGAGCTTGTCCTCAACCTCCGCCCGACGATCGACCAGCTCATCGGCCTCGCAACGGAACCGGGTTGCCAGCTTCCGATAGAGGGCGAGTCGCTCTTCAATTTCTTCGAGCCGAGCGGGATCATCATCCCAGCCTTCGCCGAGATCCCGCAGGCTGTAGGCCGCATCGCGGGTTTCCTCGGCAAGCCGACTCAGGGTCGAGGCGATCTCGACAAGTTCCGGGACGGTCTTGGCCAGCGGCTCGATGGTTCTTGCCACGCGTTTGAGAAAACCCTGGGCCGAGGGTTCGGCCTCGTAGAGCAAAGCATAGCCTTCAGCGGCTGCACCACGCACTTCCTCGGCCCTGGCGAGGCGTTGGGCCTCGGCCGTGAGTTCCTGATATTCACCTCGCTTGGGGTCGGCGACGACAAGCTCGTCCCGTTCGAACTCCAGGAGCGCCCGCTCTCGCTGACGTTCGTGGGCCGACGCGATCAATTCCTCTCGCTGACGCCGAAGGTTCTGATGGGTTTCGTGGGCCGCTCGGTATGTGCCGAGACAAGTTTCCAGGGAACCGAAGGTGTCGAGGAGATCGCGTTGGCGATCGGGATCGGCCAAAGCCCGCCCTTCGTTTTGGCCATGGATGTCGACGAGATGCTCGCCCAGGGATTGGAGCGTCGCGATGGTAACCGGGAGCCCGTTCACCATCGCCGATCCCCTCCCCTGGGCCGTGATCCTGCGGGTGATGATGAGCCGATCGTCTTCCTCGTCGATCGTCCCCCCCAGGATCGCTTCGAGCTCATGGCGCAGGAGAGGGTCCGACACCTCGAAGACGGCCGAAGCGCGGGCCTCGGTCTTCCCCGACCGGATCAGGTCGACCGATGCCTTTCCGCCCAGGATCAGGCCCAGGGCCGTGAGCAGCAGACTCTTGCCCGCTCCGGTCTCGCCGGTCCAGGCGCAATAGCCCCCCTCAAGCTCGATGTGAAGGTCTTCGATGAGGGCCAGGTTTTGGACTGATAGCTCGCGAAGCACCGTTCGAGAAAATCCTTTTCGATCTCGGGAAGGTCCGCGTCGGCCTCCCTCTTTATCCCTGGGATCACTGGTGACTTGTTCACCGGTGAATCCTAGCCTGGCGGGACCCGCGAGACAAGTTCATTCCCGAGATCGAAACAGCCCTCACTTGCGACCGATCGCCGAGTCGATCGGCTGACCGGCCGAGGGCATGAAGGTGCTGTAATCGTGGCCAAGCAGTTTCGCCAGCGTGGCTGCGATTTGCGACTGAGTGACGGTGGGCTGATCGTGCTGCTCGCCCAAGGGGGGGGTATCCGGGCCCAGCACGCCGATCCAGATCCGCTCCGAGCCCTTGATCTTCGCCCCGTGGCTCCTCCACTCGCCGTTGGAGGCTTCTCCCCGGCCATGGTCGGTCGAGATGATCAGTGTGGTGGTATCGCGATATTCGGGCATCGCCTGGATCGTTTCCCAGAGCTCTTTCAGGTAATCGTCGACGCGCCGCGCGGAGTCCAGATAGAGGTCGTATCGCCCCTCGTGCGCGAACTCATCGGTATCTCCGTACCCGAAATAGAGGAGGCGCGGCTTAGTCTGCTTGAGGTATTCCAGGCCCATGTGATGAGTGAACGAATCGAAGCGTTCTCCCGACCAGATCCTCGGGGTTTCGTTCAACAACCGGTTCACCGTCGTGACGCGCTCGTTGGTCTCGGGGACC
>CALKTZ010000729.1 GCA_937997355.1 uncultured Planctomycetales bacterium
GAGATCGACGTGCAGGAGACCCGGGACGGGCAGCTCGTCATCATCCACGACCGCGACCTGATGCGCGTGGCCAAGGACCCGCGACGGGTTGCCGAGCTGACCCTGGCGGAGATCAAGACGATCGACGTCGGCCGCCTGTTCTCGCCGCATTTCACCGGCGAGCGGGTCCCCACGCTCGAGGAGGTGATCGAGCTGGCTCGCGGCAAGATCGGCCTCCAGATCGAGCTGAAGTACTACGCGAAGGACGACGGATTGGCCGGCAAGGTCGCCGCGCTGGTCGAGCGATTGAAATTCGAGCCGGAGTGCGTGGTGATCTCGCTCGACTACGACGGCCTGATCAAGGCCAAGGCCCGCAATCCGAGGCTCCGGACGGCCGCGATCGTCACCTACGCCATCGGCGATGTCGCGCGGCTCAATGTCGACGCGCTCAGCGTCCACGCGCCGAAGATCAATCGCCGGCTGCTCCGGACGGCCAGGGCCCACGGCAAGGAGGTCTATGCCTGGACCGTGGACGACCCTCGCCAGATGGTGTCGCTGATCGAGCAAGGGGTGACGAGCCTGGTGACGAATGTTCCCAGCCTCGCCGTCTCGGTCCGCCGGCGGATGGAGGAGATGAGCGACCTGGAGCGTCGCATCCTCGGCGCGCGTTACCTGCTCGGGCTGGAACCGGAGCTTGAATTTGAAGACTCGGCCGATCCGCCCCCCGCCACCTCGCCGATCTCCGACGACTGATCGATCGCCCGGCCGACCCGAGCCTTGGGACTCCGGTCCCGCCATGCTAGAGTGAAATCGGAAAACGCCTCGCGCCTCTTATCTGAGGATGGGACATGAATTTCGACGAGCTGATCCGGTTCGCGGTCAAGCAGGGGGCCTCGGATATCCACCTCCAGACGGGGGCGGTGCCGACCCTGCGGATCAACGGTTCGATCCGGACTCTGGAATCGCCGCCGCTCACGGCCGAGGAGCTCAAGGCGTTCATCCTGTCCCTCTCGAAGCGGGTGACCGAGGCCAATTTCGACCAGGTGCTGCTCGAAGGGATCGACCTGGCCTACGCGATCCCGAATCTCTGCCGGTTCCGCTGCAATGTCTACAGCCACATGGGGACGCCGGCCGTGGTGATGCGGGTCATCATGCCCAAGCTCCGCACGGTGGAGGAGCTTCACCTGCCGAAGGTGCTGAACGACGTGGCGCTGGCCCATCGCGGCCTGGTGCTGATCACCGGCACCACCGGGAGCGGCAAGAGCACCACCTTGGCCGCGATGATCGACCTGATCAACTCCACCTACCGCTGCAAGATCCTGACGATCGAAGACCCGGTCGAATACACCCACGAGAACAAGAAGGCCCTGATCTCCCAGGTGGAAGTCGGCCAGGATACCCCCTCGTTCGAGCACGGGCTGAGGCAGGCGCTCCGGCAGGATCCCGACGTGATCCTGGTCGGCGAGCTTCGAGACAGCGAGACCATGCGCATGGCCCTTCGCGCGGCCGACACCGGGCACCAGGTCTTCGCGACGGTCCATAGTTCGAACGCATCGCAGACCATCGAGCGGATCCTGGCGATGGTCCCCGCCGACGAACGGAAGATCGCGACCGCACAGCTCGCCTCGGCGCTGGAGGCGGTCGTCTCGCAACGGCTGGCCGTCACCAAGGAGGGGGGACGCCAGCCGGCGATGGAGATCCTCCGAGGAGGGGCCGTCACGGCCAAGCTGATCATGGAGGGGAAGCTCAGCGAGCTGAGCGATTACATCGGCACTCGGGAGAACGGGATGCAGCGGTTCGATCAGCATCTGATCGACCTCTACAACGAGAAGGTCATCTCGGGGACCGAGGCGATGCGGCTGGCGACGAGTCCGGAGGCGGTCGCCCTGGGCATGCGCGGAATCAAGCAATCGGCGGGGCGCGCCTGATACGGCCCCCGACCGCGGGCTGCGAAGCCGGAAATCGGAAGGGTGTCTATTCGGCAATTCGGCTTGAACCCGGCGGAAGCCGTTGCCTACACTCGCTTGGTCTCGGCGGCGGCGACTGCATGGTCGGCCGGCCTGGATTGATTCAGCAAGCGGAGAACGGACGACATGGTGGATGCGAAGAACCCGGCCGAGACGAATCCACTCCGCGAGGCCCTGCCGCGTTCGAGGGCGCCGGAGCCCTGCGCCGTCGTCCTCTTCGGGGCGACCGGGGATCTGACGCATCGAAAGCTGATGCCCGCCCTGTACAAGCTGGCGGTCGGCGGGAACCTCCCCTCCGAATACGCGATCGTCGGCTTCGCGCGACGTGATTGGTCCGACGATGACCTCCGCGCGGAGTTCGAGAAGACCCTTTCGAAGGAAGGGGGCGAGCCATTCAAGGAAGTCTGGCCGGAGTTCGCCTCGCACATCGTGTTCTCGCCCGGGACCTTCGACGATCTCAACGCCTATCTCAAGCTCAAGGAAACGCTGGAGAAGCTCGACGCCTCCCACGGGACCCGGGGGAATCGGGTCTTCTACCTGGCGGTCTCCCCCGAGTTTTTTCCGACCATCCTCGCCAAGCTGGGAGAATCGGGTTTGATCTATCCGAGGCATCAGGACTCTCCCTGGAGCCGGGTGGTGATCGAGAAGCCGTTCGGCCACGACCTGGAGAGCGCGCGTGCCCTCAACCGAGACGTCGCCGATGTCCTCGATGAACGCCAGACCTATCGCATCGATCACTACCTGGGCAAGGAGACGGTCCAGAACATCCTGGCCTTCCGGTTCGGCAACAGCATCTTCGAGCCGATCTGGAACCGCGGTAACGTGCATTCGGTGCAGCTGACGGTCGCCGAGGAGGTGGGGATGGCCGGCGGCCGGGGGAGTTATTACGACACCGCCGGCACCATCCGCGACATGGTCCAGAACCACATGATGCAGCTCCTCTGTCTAGTGGCGATGGAGCCCCCGGTGGACCTCTCTGCCGACGGCGTGCGGAACGAGAAGCTCAAGGTGCTCCAGGCGCTGCCGCACTGGGAGCCGAAGGATGTTTACAGGAATGTGGTGCGGGCGCAATACACCGCCGGTTCGATGCACGGCGAGGATGTGCCGGGCTATCTCCAGGAGAAGGGGGTGAAGCCCGATTCCAGGACCGACACCTATCTCGCCATCCGGCTCGAACTCAACAACTGGCGATGGGCGGGGGTCCCCTTCTACCTGCGGACCGGCAAGCGGCTGCCGAAGCGCGCCACCGAGATCGCCATCCAATTCCGAAGGCCGCCGACCGAGCTGTTCGACCCCGAGAGCGACGGGATCGTCGGCGCCAATCAACTGGTCCTTCGAATCCAGCCGAACGACGAGATCAGCCTCGCGCTCGAGGCCAAGATCCCCGGTTCCCGTCGCCGGCTCCAGGAGGTTCGGATGGACTTCCGTTACGGCACGGCCTTCGCCTCCCCCCCTCCCGAGGCTTACGAGCGGCTGCTCCTCGACGTGATGCTCGGAGATCCCACCCTCTTCACCCGGACCGACGAGGTGGATAATGCCTGGCGGTTCATCACCCAGATCCTCGACGCCTGGGAGGCCCCCAACGCCCCCCCGCCCGTCACCTATCAGGCCGGCACATGGGGGCCGGCCGAGGCCGACGAGCTGATCGGACGCGACGGGTTCGAATGGCGCCGGCTCTGAGCGGAAGGGTTCCTCTGAAAATCGTGTTATATGTGCCGCCGGGTGCCACGGGTCTGAAGACCCGTGGCACCCCTTCCTCTGAAAGCCTCCCCTCGGTGGGCCGGGTGCAAGCACCCGTTTTCATGGGATCGGGTGGCCGGCACGACGGCCATGACCGTTCGTTCGGCGAGGGTCTCCCGACCCCGCCGAAACCATCGACCGAAGGTCTCCCACGAAATAGGTCTCTTGCCAAGGAGTACGGATCATGACCGCCGAGACCACAACCGACGCCTTCCTCCAGGGCCAGGGGATTCCGGTCGACCTTCCGAATGTCGAATCAGAGCTGATCAAGTTGTGGGGGACCTCGGCCGAGCAGGTCGGCGGACCCGAGCTTGAGAACCCTCATGTGACCCGGGTCGTCCTCGCCAACCTGGTCGTCGAGAGCTTCACCAGAGACGGCGCCGCGCTCCGCGAGGCCCTGGATGCCGTGGTGACCCGTTTCCCCTGCCGTTCGATCGTTCTGCACGGTTCGGATGATCCCTCGCGGCGCGTTACGGCCGAGGTCTCGGCGCTCTGCCACCTGCCCGCCCCCGGGCTGCCTCAGGTTTGCAGCGAACGGATCGTGCTCCACGCCGGGTCCAACGCGCTCGACCTGGTCCCCGGCGCGGTCCGGCCGCTGCTCGAAGCCGAGGTGCCGTTCATCCTCTGGTGGGCCGGCGATCCCCGGGAACAAGAGGCGGTGTTCCGCGACCTCGCCGACGAAGCCTCTCGCCTGATCCTGGATCTCCCGGACCCCGGGTTCTCCCCCGAGGCGTTGCGGATGGGGCTCGACCCCGCCCTCTGCCCCTACAGCCGAGATGCCGCCTGGTTCGGGATCACCCGATGGCGGGAGCTGGTCGCCCAGTTCTTCGATGCCCCCCATTGCGGCAAGCGAGCCGACCGGCTGCGCTCGGTCCGGATCGAGGCGGTCTCGCAAGATCCCGCCCAGCCTCCCCGGATGACGATCTGGCTGGCCGCCTGGCTCGCGGGACAGCTCGGCTGGAAGCCCCACGGGACCATCGACACCGCGAGCAAGCGACCGGGCGAACCCCGCCGGGCCTCCTTCGAGAGCCCCTCGGGGCTCGTCAACGTCGAGATCGTGACGAAGCCGGGAGCCTCGCAGGCGATCGTCGGCGTCACCCTCCAGGCCGAGGATGAAGGATCGGGCGCGGCCGATACCTTCCGGTTAACCCGCCCGTCCCCGGAGTCGGCCGATGTTCGGATCGAAGTGGCCGCCGTCAATTATTGCGCCCTGCCCCGGGTGGTCGTCGCCCCCGAGCTGAGCCGCTGGCGACGGGTCGCCGCCGCGCTCGAATCCTCTCGGATCGACCCGCCGTTCCAGAAGGCGCTGCCCCATGCCCTCTGGCTGCTGGGGGCCTGATCGGCAAGGCCTCTCAGCCCCGCCCCTAATGAGGGTGAGGATGGGAGTGGTCGTGATGGCTGTGCCCATGGTCGTGGGGATGGCCATGCTCGTGACGATCGGGAACCGGCTCGGCCGAGGAGAGGACGAGTCGGCCGGTTTCCACCCCCTTCGTCCCGATGAGGCCGTCCGCCAGTTCGCGGACCTCCCGCACCGGCCCACGTAGCAAGATCACCTCCAGGCAGCGGCGATGATCCAGGTGGACATGCGTGGTGGTGACCACCCGTTCGAGATTCATGTGCTGGATCTCGGTCAGGCGTTCGGCGATCCGGCCGGCGTGGTGATCATAGATGATCGTCACCACCCCCATCGCCGGACTCTCGTCGTTGGCGATCACCTCTTCGATCAGGGCGTCCCGCATCAAACCCCGGACCGCCTCGCTGCGATTCGAGTAGTGATGCTCTTCGCGATATTGATCGAACTTGCGCAGCAACTCCCCGCCGATCGCGACGCTGAACCGAACGAGCGGATCTTTCAAGGGATCAAACCTCCCGCGAGAGTCGGCCGGTTCGGCCGGAGGGATTCGAATAATTATTTAATAAACTTTATTAAGTAATGGAGATTGAGTTGCATGAAGCAACTTGGCCCGGCGAATCCGGGCGATTTAGTAAACTTTCTTAAGAAACTGACAGGTAGCTCGGCCGGCAGCCTGGATCGCTCCAAGGCCGCCGGATGAAATTCGGAACCCATGGTCCATCAAGGACTTATCCGATCTTGGGGACGTCGATCCAGGCACCATCCTGCTTGGAGCTGGCGACGGCGGCTTCGATGAACGCCATGCCGGCCACTCCATCGACGATGCCGGGGTGCTCGAACGGCGTGGGGCAGGTTTCCCCTCGCCTGGAGCGGATCGTCCATTCCAGGGTTCGATGCAAATTGGCGAGGGCTTCGTGGAAACCTTCGGGGTGTCCCGAGGGGACCCGGAGGTACGGCTTGACCGAGGCCGGGAAGTAGCCATACTCCGCGCCAAGGCGATAGAGCTTCACCGGCTGCCCGCCGACGTAGTGCTTGAGGACCTGGTGCTCGGTGATCGACCATTCCAGGGTGCCAGTCGTGCCGCTGATCCGAAAGCCGTTGTCGTTCTGGGCCCCGATGGTGATCTGCGACGCGGCGATGGTGGCGATGCCGCCGTTATCGAGCTCGGCCAGGACGGTGAAGTCGTCGTCGAGGGCGCGGCCGGGGACGAACGTCTTGAGCCGGGCGCAGACCCTGGTGGCCGATCGCCCGGCGACGAACCGGACGAACTCATAGGCGTGGGTGCCGATGTCGCCGCCGCAGCCCGAGGCCCCCGCCTTGGATGGGTCGACCCGCCAGGCGGCCTGCTTCTGACCGTCGGATTCGAGTTTGGTGGCCAGCCATCCCTGGGGATACCACGCCTCGACCTTGCGGATCTCGCCGATGTCGCCGTTTTTGACGAATTCCCTGGCGAGCATAACCATCGGGAAGCCGGTGTAGGTATACGCCGTGACGAACGGGGCGTCCTTGGCGCGGACCGAGGCGAGCAGCCGCTTGGCCTCGTCGAGCGTGGTGGTGAGGGGTTTCTCGCAGAGCACGCCGATCCCGGCGGAGGCCGCGGCTTCGGCCGGGCCGAAGTGGGCATCGTTGGGGGTGACGATCGTCACGTAATCGATCCGTTCAGACTCCGGGAGCGCGGCCTCCCCTTTGGCCATCTCCTCCCAGCT
>CALKTZ010000730.1 GCA_937997355.1 uncultured Planctomycetales bacterium
GGAATGATCGCGGCAAGGGCACATTCCAGGATGTCACGAAGGAGGCCAATGCCTCCGGCCCGAATGGATGGCTGACGGGTGCCGCATTCCTCGACATCGAGAACGACGGCGACCTCGATCTGTTCATCTGCAACTACATCACCTGGACCCCCGAAATCGACAAGGTTCAGGGGTTCCAACTCACCGGCCTTGGCCGGGCCTACGGCCCGCCGACCTCGTTCAGCGGCTCATTCTGCTCGCTGCTTCGCAACGATGCCGGCCATTTCACCGACATCGGCGAGGAGTCCGGAATTCACGTCCGCACCCCCGACCTGAAGGTCCCGCTGGCCAAGTCGCTGGGCGTCGCGCCTTACGACATCGACGGCGACGGCCTCGTCGACATCGCTATCGCCAACGACACCGTGCAGAATTTCCTCTTCCACAATCTGGGGAAGGGGAAGTTCGAAGAGCTCGCGATCTCGACCGGGATCGCCTTCGACCAGTCGGGCTCGCCGCGAGGAGGCATGGGCATCGACTGGGCGCATTTCTCGAATGACGAACGCCTGGGCCTAGCGATCGGCAACTTCGCCAACGAGATGACCGCGCTCTACGTGAGCGACCAGCCTTCGAGCTTGCAGTTCTCCGACCTCGCCAACCTTTATGGGCTGGGCGCGCCGACCCAGCCCCCGCTCAAGTTCGGCCTGTTCTTCTTCGACTATGACCTCGACGGTCGCCCCGACCTCCTCTCGGCCAACGGCCACCTCGAACCCGACATCTCCAAGGTTCAGGCGAGCGAGTCGTACGAGCAGCCGATGCAACTCTTCTGGAATACGGGCAAACCCGGCCGGGCGCTTTATGTCGAAGTGAAGGCGGAAACCGCCGGCCCCGACCTGTTCAAGCCGATCGTCGGCCGCGGGAGCGCCTACGGCGACATCGACGGCGACGGCGACCTGGACGTCGTGGTCACCGCCAATAACGGCCCCGCGCACGTCTTCCGGAACGATGGCGGGAACACAAACCGCTGGATTCGATTGAATCTATCCGGCGACGGCAAGGCCAGCAATCGCTCGGCCATCGGCGCCAAGATCGAACTCAAGGCGGGCGATTTGGCCTGCCGGCGTCAACTCTTCCCGGCGAAGAGTTACCTTTCCTCGGTCGAGCTGCCCCAGACCTTCGGGCTCGGCAAGGCCGAGAAAATCGATGAGCTGATCATCACCTGGCCTTCCGGGAAGACCGCGAAATTCACGGGGCTCGCGACCAATCAAGCTTACTCGATCGACGAGGGAGCGGGATTGAAGGCGAAGTAACGAAACGTACCGGCTCGACAAATCGGAATCAGCCCGAGGCCGAGTCTTCGATCGAGGACTCGGCCAGGCTCAGTTGCCCGGAAACCCGATCGATCTCGTCGAGCATCGGCCGCAACTCTTCCCGGACGGCGCGTTGATTCAACCGCCAGAGGTGGATCCCCAGGAGAAGGGTCCCGATGAGATAGAAGATCGACCAGATCGGCGGGGCCAATGACGCGAAGATCAAGTTGACGCCCCCCAGGATCGGTAAGAGATACCACCAGAGGATGCTGCTCAGGAGCCGGATCTGGCGGACGACGTGCTCCCGTTCCCCCGCCAGGAACTCGGCCAACGGCAGCAGGGGAGAGGGGTGTTCCCC
>CALKTZ010000731.1 GCA_937997355.1 uncultured Planctomycetales bacterium
AATGATGTTCGAGCTTCACGCCGCTGTTCGCGAGGGCATCCAGGTTGGGGGTGGCGATCTCCGAACCATGATAGCCGACATCTCCCCAGCCCATGTCGTCGGCGACGATCACCAGGATGTTCGGCCGTGTGGGGCTTGCCGGTAACTCGGCCGCATGCGAGGGGGTTCGCGCGGCAATGAACAACAAGCCCGGGAGCATCAGGCCGAGAGCAAATCGGCCGGGATGGCCCTTCGGAGGTTCGGGACGGCGGCCACGGGATGGAGTCGAACCATCGAGATCACGCACTTTGTGGATCTCCGTCGTCGATGAGCGAGCGGGTGGGTTCGGGGCGACCGCCCGAGTAGCTGGTTGCGTCTTGATACTCCAACCAGAATTGTTGTTCTCATCCGCCAGCACAAGGGATCGCCCGGCCGCTCGCGATCTACGGATGAGTCCCAGAGTCAGGCTGGGGCACTGCGATGAAGCAGCAGTTGGATGCGTCGATCTGCCTCGAATGGGAATCTGAACAAAGCCGGGCAGGGGTGCTCAATTCGCAAGCAGAGATCGATTGCGGCGAGCGGCAATATAACCGGAGCAATATTGTAACCTTTTAATGTATTTGAGCTTGAGAAGAATTATCTGCACGGCGATTGCAATGGCATTGCAATTGCAATTTTGCCGGAATTGATTCACGAAAGAATGCGAGGGGAGGATGCCGTTCCGTGGTCGATTCCAAGGATCTGATGATCAAGACGCTCGGCCCCTGCCGCATCGATAGCCCGCTCGGCTATCTGATCGAGGGGCGTGCGCAGACCTTTCACAACGTCGACGAGTCGGACCGGGTGTTGTTCGATGACACGGCCTCCGCGCTGGCCGCCCGGGGGGGATTGTCGGCCTGGGAGTTGCCGGGCTTCGAGCCGGCGGGGCCGAGGCGGAAGATCTTCTTCGACCCCTCGAAGACGCGGGCGGCGATCGTCACCTGCGGCGGCCTCTGCCCCGGCCTCAACGACGTGATCCGCGCCCTCACGCTGGAGCTCTATTTTCGCTACGGGGTGCGTCGCATCCACGGGTTCTGCAACGGCTATCAGGGGTTCATCGCCAAATATCAGCGAGGGGCGCTCGACCTCACCCCCGAGTTCGTCGCCGGGATCAACGAGAAGGGGGGGACGATCCTCGGTACGTCGCGCGGCGAGCAGGACCCCGGCGAGATCGTCGACTGCCTCGAACGGATGAACATCAACGTCCTCTTCGTGATCGGCGGCGACGGCACGATCCGGGGGGCCATGCGGGTCGCCCGGGAGATCGAGGAGCGGGGGATGAAGATCGCGGTCGTCGGCATCCCCAAGACGATCGACAACGACATCATGTATATCGACCAGAGCTTCGGCTTCCAGACCGCCTTCTCGGAGGCGACCACCTCGATCCGCGCCGCGCATGTCGAGGCGGAGGCGTCGCCGAACGGGGTGGGGCTGGTGAAGCTGATGGGGCGGCACTCGGGGTTCATCGCGTGTTATGCGTCGCTGGCGATGAGCGATCCCAACTTCGTGCTGATCCCGGAGGTCCCCTTCCAGCTTGAGGGGGATCGGGGCCTGCTGAATGTGCTGCAAAATCGCCTGGAACGGCGAGGGCATGCCGTGATCGTGGTGGCCGAGGGGGCCGGACAGGAGCTGATGGAGCAATCGACGCACGAGACCGACGCCTCGGGCAACGCCCGGCTCGGCGACATCGGCCAGTTCCTCAAGCATCGCATCACCGAGCATTTCGCCCGCGTGAACGTCGAGCTGAACCTGAAATACATCGACCCGAGCTATGCGATTCGCAGCGTGCCCGCGAACCCGTATGACAGCGTCTATTGCACGCGGCTCGCGCACAACGCGGTCCACGCGGCCATGAGCGGACGGACCGAGATGATCGTCGGCCGCTGGAACGCGCGATTCGTCCACGTCCCCATGGCCATGGCGATCCGCGCCAGCAACCGAGTCGACCCCAACGGCGACCTCTGGATGTCTGTCCTCGAATCGACGAGCCAGCCGCGCGAGTTTCGGTGAAAGAACACAGGGGCACTACGCGAGTTCGAAAGAGAATCGGCTTGGGCTCGTTTAATCCTTGGCCCCGGACAGCGCGATTGGAGGAAGCGCGGCCAGCCTTTCTTTCTGATCGCGGAGTTTGACCCTCAATATTACATTCGATTCATCAAGCCGGAGTCCTTCCTCCAGGGCCTTAATCGACTGCTCCAAACCTCTCCGCACCTGAGATAGATCGTTCTTTGTCCATCCATTCTTGGAAATTTGAACCAACGCCTCGCTCCTGATTGCATAGGACCAAGCGTGGCTGGGATGGAGTCGAACGATTTTGTCCGCGAATCGAAGGAACAGATCGCTCAGGCGCTCCGCACCTGAAATGCAGCCGGCTTTGCGATGATTTGTACCGAGTGTCGCAAGCTGATTTAAGATGTTGGAGAAGGGACGCGAGTCTAGAGGGAATTGAATTTTCAGGGAATGGCTCAGATGGTCGATGAGGTCGACCAGTTCGGCTGCCTCTCGCTCAAGTTCCTCCGCATTGGGCCTGGAATTCGCGTGGATTTGATCCCAGTGGTCCAGTTCCCGCACCACCCAGTGGCCGAGGCCGATGTGAGTGCCATCGATCACTGAAAACGCTAAATCCGCTTGATTGGCGACTGTTACTTTTTTGAGTTGCTCGATGTATTCCTTCGCTTCTGGATACCGGCCGTCGTCCGCCAGGGTGCAGGCGGCGAATAGGAGCTCGTCGGGTTGCTTGAGATCGTCCGGAGTGGTGAGCGATAGTAAATACGATCTCTGAAGTCTCGCCTGGTTTTTCAGATTGTCGTTCCCGAGGTTCGACGCTGTTTCCAATTGTAAATAGCAACGGGAAATATCAACGAAGCAACGTGCTCTGAGAGGTCGATCTCGAATTTTCATCACGATGTCTTGAGATTCTTTAAATAAACGGAACGAACTTTCGAAAAAATCCTCGTTCGTGAATAATTTTCCTAGTTCTAAATAAGAATTTGAAAGGTAATGCAAGTAATGTTGATCGCGAGGGTTGCGGGCGAGGCATTCTTTCAGAAGATCGACTCGCCGCCTGGCCGCGGATCGCGCTTCCAGGAATCGTCCGGAACCGTCCAATCTGTTCGCGATCATCCCATTCAGCTCGCCGAGACGTTCGAGTACGTCCGTCGTCACTCCCCGGAAGCCGTCGACTTCCATAATCCTTTCCGTGAGTTGCATAATGACTTGCTCGGGCTTGCCAAGCGGTGCATCACGCTTGCGGACCGCCAGGGTCGCGGGGAGTTGCTCCAGGAGGACTTCCGCGAGCTGGGCGGTGACGCTCGACATGAGGGCGAGGCTTTTTTTCGTGCTTTCTTGTTCTTCCCTGATGCGTTGGACCGAGATCAGGGCGCCGATGACGAGGGCGGCCAGGAGGCCGGCGACCATCGGCTTGCGCCGGCACCACCGCCAGGCGTGTTGCAATGGGGAGATCGGCCGTGCCTTGATCGGCCTGTGCTCGATCCATCGGCGGAGGTCGTCGGCGAGGTCCCGGGCCGACGAATAGCGGTGACTCGGATCTTTTTGCAGGCACTTCAGCGCGATGGTTTCCAGTTCTCGGGGGATCGCCGGGTTCAATCTCCTGGGGGGGACGGGTTCCTGCTCCGTCACGAGCTTGTAGAGCTCGCGGCGCGTCGCCGCGCGGAACGGCCTCTGGCCGGTCAGCAGTTCGTAGAGCACGACCCCCAGGGAGTAGACATCGGCCCCGACGCCCAGCCTGGCACGATCGCCGATGACCTGCTCCGGCGGCATGTATTCCGGGGTTCCGCGCGGCCCGTCGATCACCGACTGCAAGGTGTCGGATGGATCTTCCGGCAAGGCCAGGCCGAAGTCCGCCACCTTGGGGATCAAGGCATTCCACGGGGCGTGCCTGTCGCCATCCAGGAGGATGTTCGCCGGCTTCAGATCGAGGTGGAGGAGCTTGCAATCGTGAATATGCTGGACGGTGATCGCCACCTGTTCGAGCAGACCGGCCGCGTCACGCGCCGGGATGGGCTGATCTTTCAGTCGATCGCTCAAGGCCCCGCCGCGGGCATATTGAAGGATGAAATAGAGCCGGCCCTCGATCTCGTCGAAATCGAAGAGTTGGATGATGTTCGGATGGCTGACCCTCGCGATGGCCTTCGCCTCGCGGAGCCAGCGGCGGCGCAACTTCGACGGATCGGCCTCGCTCCCCGCGGCGAGCAGGACCTTCAGCACGACCGGGCGGTCTAATTCCGCGTCTCGCGCCAGATAGGCGACGCCCATGGCGCCTTCGCCGATCTTCTCGATGATCTCATATCTGGGAACGGCGGGGGGCTGAAACTCGGGATCGACCTCCCAGGCCATGAACGCCATCCGCTCGTCGCAACGAGGGCAATCCCGGATATGCCTCTCGATTTCTTCCTGGCGGGCGGCATCCAGGGCTTCATCGCCGAAGCGCCGGAGCTCATCGTCCGAAGGACACTCGGGCATGATGGCCTCACTGGAATGTCGTCATCTCTCCGAATTCGCGATGCGCCTCCGCGAGAAGTTTCTCAAGCACCCTCTGATTGTTCTTCCAAGCGGAGGAATACGTGATCCCGAGGATGTCCGCCGCCTCCCTGGGCGTATAGAACTCCATCGAGATGAGCCGGAAGCATTCCCAGACGATGGGTTTCACCCGCCGCTTCACGCGTTCTTGGACGGCCGCGATCTTCGCTTCGATCACGTCGAGTAATGGCTCGCGATCTTCGGCATCCATGATTTCCGACGGCGGAGATCCATGCCCGAGGCCGAGCCCGCTCAGGAGATCACCCTGGCCATCCACGAAGATCAGCGGATCTTCGCGACGAGCCTTGAGGAATTTCAACCCTTCATAGCGACATACGGTCCAGAGCCATTTTCGAAAGCTTCCTCCCGGATCGTAGACGAAATTGGCCAGGCGTTTTGCCACCTGGAACCATGCTTCCTGACATACCTCGTCGATGGCATTGTCGTCGAGATGAAGCGACTTGCAACAGGCGCGCAGGAGGCCGTCATATCGCCTTTGGAGTTCCCCCCACGCCTCGTGGTCGTGCCAATCGGAGGCATTCTTCAACAGAGTCGGCGACGTTCTCGTGAAATCGGGCGGCATGGCGATTTCCCCGCGGCGGCGAACCCGGCAACAAAAAAATCCGGCGAGATGTGTCCACGAAACGAGAACCTTCTCTCGGAGGGGACGGGCGGCGTCCCTCGATCGTTCGATGAGAGCATGCATCAGGGCGGCAGTCAAGTACGAATTCCATCGATCGAAATGTTTTCTTCGATTCGGGTCCTTCAGGATTCGCGGACGTCGCCGGAGATCGTCCATTTTCATCCACGCCGATTGATTTGCGAAGGAGAACCATCTGAGTGGATGGCGTGTTGGTTCACCCTCATCGTATCGGTACTGAAGGCCGCGAATTCTGTCGGAATTCTAGAATGCTTCGCACAAACAGGGGTATTCGCATGCGCACCTTGAATTATATTCTCCTGGCCATTCTCTTTACTGGACAAGCGAAAGCCGGGATTCTTGTCGACAATTCCACGCTCGGTTACTACAACTCCGGCATCGGCAATCGTTTGATCGGAACGGCTCCGTTTTTCACAGGTGATCCGACGCTCAGCGTCGGCATTGCACCCAACATCTCCGCGGCTGCGACACAACTCGGTGATTGGTTGGGCAATCCGCCGAATCTTACCACCTCGGGTGCGACTTGGAGCGCCAATCCAGTATCCATTCCGACGTCTTGGGCTAACGTCACCTCAACAGCAGTCGTTTACAGGATTGGTCAACAAGGATTTTATCTTGATAATGTAAATATATCGATAGGAATCGACAACGGAATTCTGGTTTGGCTCGACGGGGTATTTGTGCATGGCAATACCGCCCCCGGATTGCCTCATCCCCTGGGTGAGTATGTCTACAACGTCGGAGATCTATCGGCAGGCGTGCATTACCTTCAGATTCTTCGCTCTGGGCTGGGGAATCCCGAAAACTGGAATATCCAGGTGACCGGTACTCCATCAGCCGTCCCCGAGCCGTCCAGTTTCGCGATGCTCGCGACGGCCCTCGTCGGCCTCGGGGTTGCGTGCCGTCGCCGCCGCCTTGCCTGATCGGTGCCTCTTCATCTCACCGGTGCGTGTCGAACGGGAGGCTGGGTAGAGGTTCTCCGGCCGAGCCCTGTTTGCAAATGCCTCAGGTCGTCCCGACCCGTGCGAGGCGGCATCCGGCGTATGCCGCAATACCCGACCTCAGTCGTCACGGCCCATCGAAAGTCAGCTCTCAACGCCGTTACTACTCCCGAATAGGCCGTGAACGGTTGCCTCGCTTCTGCCCATGAAGATATCTCTGTATATCAACCAATTCAACTGGGAACATGCGCATGCGCAAGATTATCTTTGCACTGGCCGTCCTGGCATTTGCTCCCATGAGCCATGCCGAGATGTTCGGCTACCAAACCTTCGATAGCTTCGTCCTTCAAAGTGACGGCATGGTAACCTCGGTTGACTGGCAAGGAGTCTACTGGGACTTTCAAAACCCAGCGGGCAATCCCGCGCCCCCACAAACGCTCTCCTGGGACATTGGCTTCTATACAGACACGAACGGCGTCCCCGGTGCTCTGGTCACAAGTCAAAATCTTCTTGCTGCGGCGGTAACCATCACGGATGTCGGCTCGATGAATTTTTTGGGCGATCCCGCACGCGTCTATGGTTTCCACGCCGACCTTCCTCTCTCGGTCGACCTCACTGGGGGGACTTTGTACTGGTTCTCCGTCCTTTCCAACCAAAGCATGTTTGATCCTGTCTTTTCGTGGTTGTCCGCTAGCGCCGGTTCTGGAGATGGTTCGATCCAGAGATCAATCGTAGATGGTACGGATGTCGTCCGACCGGATGATCGAGCGTTCTCACTTAATGGCTCTGGCACGATTTACAGCCAACCTTCTGATTTCCCTGATTTCCCAAGGGCCGGGGGAGCATATAGCGGATGGACCACAACAGCAGCTCCATCAGCCGTCCCCGAGCCGTCCAGCCTCGCGTTGATGGGCACCGCATTCCTGGGATTGGCTAGTCTCCGTCGCCTGAAACGGATCTGATTCTCGGTTCGTCCTTCCGTGCCGAGATTCTCATCCACACGACCAACGGTTCGACGACCTTGTCGGCAAGGCTGGATGGGCTCGGTCAGGAGATCTGCGGCCAACAAGGTTTTTCGTTTGGCACAAATTTCACGGCACCGCCGAAGCGGTTGACCGTACGTCTTCAATGATCCTTGTTCGGAAGCCGTTTATTGCGCCGTGGCAATTCGGCGGGGTTCGGCTTGAAGCTCCTCGCGGACCGCGTGCCAGACGCGGGCGGGCGTCAGTTCGGTCATGCAGTCGAGGCGATCGCAGGTTTTGACGTAGCTGGCGGCGCACCAGATCTTGCTGGTGACGACCCGCGCGTTCTCCCCATAGGGGCCGGTGCGGCCGGGGTTGGTGCAGGTGAAGATGCCGATCACCTTCGCCCCCGTCGCGGCGGCCAGGTGCAGCGGGCCGGTATCGTTCGAAACGAACAGGTCCAGCTCGCTCGCGAGCGCGGCGAGTTGGGGGAGGGTCGTCTTTCCGCAGAGGTCGAGCATGGGGACCGGTCCCAGGGGTTTGCGAAGCGCCTCGACGAGCGGCCGGTCCTCGTTCGCGCCCACGGCGATCAAGCCGGCGCCAAGCTCGACGGCCGCGCGGCGCGCGACCTCGGCGAAGTGCTCCGGGGGCCAGCGCTTGGTCATCCAGCGAGCGCCGGGATTGAAGGCGATGCGCGGCCCGGGGAGCGGCTCCAGGACACGCCGTGCCCATTCCCGATCCTGGTCCGAAACCGCCAGCACGAACCTGGCGGGGGAGGGCACCGCGCCGAATGCCTCGGCCAATTGCAACAGCCGGTCTACCTCGTGGCACGAGCCGACCGGCCCGGAAGTTTGGTGCGAATAAAACCAGGATGCTCCCTCGCGAGACCCGCGCATGCCGACGCGGATCGGGGCCATCGTCGCCCCGGCCATCAGGCCCGATCGCAGCAGCCCCTGGAGGTCGATTGTCAGGTCGAACCGACCCCGCCGCAGTCGATGGAAGAGCGAGCCGATCGTGTGCAACCCCTCTCGCGAAAAGCCCGCTTTGGCCCGGTCGTAGAGGATCACCTCGTCGATCTCGGGATGGCCGTCGACCAGGCTCCGGAGCGATCGATTGATCACCCAGGCGATATGCGCGTTCGGCCAGCGGGTCCGCAAGGCGTGGAGGACCGGGAACGCGTGGACCACGTCTCCCAGCGAGCTTGGCTTGATGATGCAGACCCGTCGAGGTTCGAGGTCGGCCAGGTCGGGCGCTGGTGATGGCGTCTTCGGGAGCGAGGGCATCGGGCGGGAACTCCTTTTCCCAGAATGCTCAAGGACCCATAATCTAACGGCGGACCCGGTTGTGTACAACGCGACTCGGCTTCACTTCCTGGTGTTGCAGGGGGGGCATCATCATTGAGGAACCCCCCTGTATCCCCCCTCCGAGAGGGGGGACGGGTTGACGGAATCGCTCCTGGGTGGGGGGAGACCGGGTTCGGGATAGTCCCCGACCTCAAGCCAAAATCGGACGGCCCTCCCTTCGGTCTTCG
>CALKTZ010000732.1 GCA_937997355.1 uncultured Planctomycetales bacterium
GGTCGTCGTAGACATCGTAATCATAGCCGATGTTGAACGGCGGGTCGGCGAAAATGAGATCGATCGAGCCGGTTTCGATCCTGGGAAACAGATTCAGGCAGTCGCCCGGATGGAGACGGTCGATCTCAAGTTTCGCCCCCGGGTTCGCGTCCGTTTCCGCATCCGCGCGCGACGGATTCGACGGACCTTCCGGGGCCTGCCCGAACGCGTCGTCGAGCCGAGCCGAAGGGTCGATGATCGAGGACATCGGTCGTCACTCCTGTTCGGATGGGGGGACGGGTTCGCGGGGAGGCGCGGGGGATTCGCCGTTGCGGTCTCCCTCGTCGCCGGGGGTGAGGCCCGGCTCGTCGATGCGGAATTCCGAGAGCTTCTTGTGCAGGGTGTTCCGGTTGATCCCGAGCCGCGCGGCGGCCTTGATTTGAACTCGGTCGCAGGCCTGCAGAACCTGCTGGATCAATTCGCGCTCGACCTGGCCGACGATCCGGTCGTAGAGGTCGTTGGCGTTGGGGCCGGCGGCGCGGATCCCCTGGCGCACCAGCTCGGCCGTGAGCACGGGGCCTCCCCCCTTCATTCGGGCCGAGGTCGGCCGTGGGGGCGTTTGCCCTCGGAGCTGGGGGGGCAGGTGCTCCACCAGGAGCACGGGGCCGTTCCCCAGGATCACCGCGCGCTCGACGTAATTCTGGAGCTCGCGCACGTTCCCCGGCCAGTCGTGATCGCAGAGGAGCCGCATCGCCTCGGGCTGAACCTTGTTCATGTCCCGGCGATTCTGATCGGCGTAGCGTTTGAGGAAGCTGAGGACCAGGGCCTCGATGTCGTCGCGCCGGTCGCGGAGCGGGGGGAGGTAGATCGGCACCACGTTGAGCCGGTAATACAGGTCCTCGCGGAACCGGCCGGCGTCGATCTCGTCGAGGAGGTCTCGGTTGGTCGCGGCGACGATGCGCGTATCCACCTTCTTGGTGTTGTTGTCGCCGACCCGCTCGAACTCCCCTTCCTGGAGGACGCGGAGGAGCTTCACCTGGAGCTTGGGTGAGGTGCTGTTGATCTCATCGAGGAAGATACTGCCGGCGTGGGCCGCCTCGAACCGGCCGGTGCGGTTGTCGACGGCGCCGGTGAATGAGCCCTTCATGTGGCCGAAGAGCTCGCTCTCCAGCAGGCTTTCCGTCAGGGCGCCGCAGTTGACGCGGATATAAGGGCCGGTGGACCGAGGGCTCAGGTTGTGGATGGCCCGCGCGATCAGTTCCTTGCCGGTCCCGGTCTCGCCGAGGATGAGGACGCACGCCTTGCTCGGGGCGACCTGCCGGGTCGTCCGGAAGACCTCGCGCATCGGGGCGCTATTGCCGATGACATCGGGCAGGTTCTGGCCACCGGCATCCCCCGCCCCCACGCCGGTTCCGGCCGAGCCTGTCGATCTCGTGTGATAATCCTGATAACTCGGCATGAACGCGCATCCTTAGCCGCCGCGACGGAATGAGATCAGCAGCGCGGCCTTGATCCTGAAGTTGAACCGCTCATAGGCTTGCCGCGCTCGGGCTGTTGTCGATTTGCCTGGCCCGGATCGCGTCGAGAACGCCGACCATGCCGCTCTTGAGCTCGGCGTCGGCCTCCAGGCGAGACGCCGCGACGAGCTTGACTTCCTGGTCGGCCGCCAGCAACGCCCCGAACCGCTTGAGGCTCCGCGCGAGCCCCGTCGCGCAAGCCTTCCGCAAGTCGAGCGAATAGCCGGAATCGACGACGACATCGGCCAGCGCCCGCTGGGCCTCGGCGGAGGGGATGGCGCCGAGGGTCTTCGCCGCCGGGATCGCGACCGGCGGCTGGCTCAGCGCCTGCGTCAGGCTGGGGACCGCTTCGACGAGGTCGGGGGCGAACGGGCTCTTCGGCTGGGCGGCGAGCTTCGCGAGCAGCTCGGCCGCCTCGATCGCATAACGGCCTCGTTGTTCCGGCGTCAGCAGGGAGGGACGCCCTCCCATCTGCCGTTCCAGCTCCGAGGCCCGGTCGGGCTGGACGACGAACTTGATGTCCGTGTAGAGCCGCGTCAGCTCCGGCCGGGTGTGAATCAGATGAAACGGCCCGTAGATCAGGATCGGGATCAGCCTGGTCCTCGGATCGGTCCGGAGGTTGGAGAGGGTGTCGTTCAGGTTCCAGGAACCCAGGAAGAGGTCGTAGCTGATCAGGATCACCTCGACGTCCGCGGTTTCGGTCGCGGCGCGGAACCCGTCGCCGCCGGTCAGCTCGGTGTCGGCGTCGTATTCAAGCTCCTTGAGCATCGCGGCGAGCTGGCTCGCCCGATTGGCGTTGCCGTCGATCACGATCCCCCGGGGCTGCGGCTGATTGTCGACGAAGCGGGCCAGGACCGGCACGAGCCGGCTGGACCCCGGGAACGGGTCCTTGGGGGCGATCGCGATGATCGACCGGGCCGCGGCGAGCTGCGCCCGTCGGCTGGGGGTGGCGAGTGCTTCCACCAGCGGATGATAGGTGCCGACCGGTCCCGAGAAGGAGAGGTCGCGTGCCGACTTGCCCAGCGCCAGGACGGCCGAGGCGGTCAGCTCGGGCTTCCGATCGGTGATGGAGTCGCGCATCACGGCGGTGAGGACCTTCGTCCCCGATGCGACCGCCGCCTCGAAAACCTTCGGCTCCTTGGCTTCGAGGGCGTCGAACCCGACTCGATCCGACGCTTCTTCGAGCTTGGCGCTGATGAGGGCGACCTTGGCCCGGAAGTCGTTCGGGTCGAGATCGACCGCCGATTGGCCGAGCCTCTGGGCGAAATCATCCTCGGCCTGGGCCTTGGAAACGACCCGCATGGCCGGCACTTTCTTGGCGGGGTCCCAATCCCAGACGGCGACGGCATCGCCGGGGAACTCCATCCGGTGCCGGTGATAGCTCCATGCGGCGTCGGTGAGGAGCTGCACGGGGGATTGCGGCAGCGCCTCCAGGGGCTTGCCCATCAACCGTTCGATCGCCGAGCGAGCGGCGGCCGTCACCGACGGGGCGGGCGCCGGGTTCCTGGCGGTCGCCGTCCTCACCAGGAATGGGAGCGCCCGGCGATCTCCAATCGACCCGATCGCATGCGCGGCATTGGCGGCGATCGTGGGCTCGGCGCTGTCGAGCGCGGCGATCAGCGGCGGCACCGCCTTTTCGTCGAGCCGCCCCATCCCGCGAATCAGGAGCGATCGATCGGCCTCGGAGACCCCCGGCTTGCGGATCGCCTCGATGAGAGGGGGGACGGCATACGCCCCCGCTTCCCTCAGCCTTGCGATCGCGTAATCCTGCTCGGCCGGGCTCCTGGTCAGCGCCGAGATCGAACGAGCGATCCGATCGGGGTTGGTCAGGTACCGGCGGGTGGCCTCGCTCAGTTGATTGGCCAGGGGCTCGGCGAACTTCTGGGTCTCGGGATAGTCCACCAGCTTCAGGAAGGATTCGATGCCGAACCTGTCGCGGATTCTCACCAGCGTGGCGTCGTCGGGCGGGGTCCTGCTGAACTTTTCCAGATAGGGGACGGCCGCCTTCGCCTGATCGGTACGAATCAGGTAATCGATCGCGTGCCAGAGCTCGATCGGGGTCTTGGGCTCGATTTCGAACGTCTCGGCCCCCGGGACCTGGGCGCGCACCGTCGACGACGGAAAGAGGGCTCCTCCCACGATCAAGGGCGCCCCGGCGATGCCGAGGATCGGCGCCCAGGTTCGCACGAACCGACGGAGGGTTTCCCGGCGGGAGGAGGTCGTCACATTGGTTCGTCGCATGGCACACGTCCGACGGGTTGGAGGCGACGGCCTGGGTTTCTGCCTGAATTCGTTCCGGGGACGAGGAAACAGGATATCCCCTGGTACGTGTTAAGCGGGGGGGCAATCTCGTTGAGCCGGTGCGAAAAAAAGGGACTGGCTCGAAGCGGAGCGCCGTGCCTGTCCCTTTTCTTCACGAGCCCGCGACATTGCCAGGATTCGGAGACCTTCGGTCGGTGGTTTCGGCGGGGTCGGGAGACCCGCGCCGAACGGAATCCGAGTTGATACCATTCGCGGCAACGCTTATCCGGCAATTTCCGACAATCCGGCCGCCCCCGGGACCTTGCCGTCGGGGTCCAGCTCCGGGGCGAGCAGGTCCTCGTAGGTCTCGCGGCGGCGGACGAGTCGGGCGGTATCCCCTTCGACCAGGATCTCGGCCGCTCGAGGACGGGTGTTGTAGTTGGAGGCCATGACCATCCCGTAGGCGCCGGCCGAGAACGTGGCGATCAGGTCGCCGCAGTCGAGCCGGGGCAGGTTCCGATCTTTGGCCAGGAAATCGCCGCTTTCACAAACGGGTCCGACGACATCCCAGGGTTCGGTGCCGTCGATCGAGGCTTCGTAGTCTTCGGGAGGCGCGGGGAGCCCCGCCTTCACCGTCACCGGCCAGATCCGGTGGAACGACTCGTAGAGCGCCGGCCGGATCAGGTCGTTCATGGCGGCATCTTGAATCAGGAACCGCTTGTCTCCCGACTGCTTGGTATATACCACACGACTGACGAGGATGCCGGCATTCCCCGCGATCACCCGCCCCGGCTCGAGCGCCAGGCGGCATCCGGCCGCCTGCACGCCGGGCGAGATGGCGGCGGCGAATTCGGCGATGGGCCTCGCTTCCTTCCCCTTGTAGGCGATCCCGTAGCCTCCCCCCATATTGTACCACGCGATCGCATGGCCGAGCGCCCGGAGCCGGCCGATCAGTTCCACCCCCTTGGCCACCGCGTTGGCGTAGGGCTCGGCCGTCGTGATCTGCGAGCCGATGTGCATGTGGATGCCGATCATCGAGAGGCTCGGGTTGCCAACGGCCGTCTCGGCCACCCGGTACGCCCGCTCGATATCCATGCCGAATTTCGACTCCTTCTTCCCGGTCGAGATGTATCGATGGGTTTTGGGATCGACGTCGGGATTGACGCGCAGGGCGATCGGCGCGACTTTGCCGATCGATTTGGCGACCCGGGCGATGGCGTCGAGCTCGGCCTCGCTCTCGACGTTGAACATCAAGACCCCGGCTTCGAGCCCCGCCACGATCTCCTCGTCGGTCTTTCCCACCCCGGCGAAGACGGTCTTCTTCGGATCTCCCCCGGCCTTGATCACCCGGTACAGCTCGCCGGCGGAGACCACGTCGAACCCGCTGCCGGCCTCCGCCAGCACGCGGAGAATCCCGAGGTTCGAGTTCGCCTTCACCGAGTAGCAGACCAGCGGATCGACCTGCGCATACGCGCCCTGGATCGTGCGGAGGGTCTCCAGGATCGACCCCTGGCTGTAGATGTAGAGGGGCGTCCCGTATTTCTCGGCCAACTTGGCCACGCTCACGCCTTCGCAGTACAACCGACCGTCGCGATAGTGGAAAGGTTCCATGTTCTCTCTTCTTGTTCCGTCAATGGACTCGGGAAAAACGTGATCCTGCTGTCTACGATGAACGTGGCAATTTCAAAGTGTCATGAACCATTCGGTATTGACTGTCACTTGCTCGACGGTCTCGACCTTGATTCCTAATCTGAGTTCTTTCAATTTATCGGACAACTGGTCCCCATCGAGCAGGTCGATGGGAGGGGCACCATCTCGGGTTGCTTCCTTGATTGCATCGCGTGAAAATGTGCCTGTTGTAATGAATAAGCCTTTGTCGGAACGGCCGACCATCGAGCCTCGGAAATCTCGAATCTCGCTCGACGAGACCACTCCCTTGTAGCGCTTGCATTGATAGATGACATGGAAGCTCATGATGCCGTGTATTCGCGCGATTCCTTTTCCGTCGATCCCACCATCTCCAGACCGTCCGGTTACCTCAACCTGAACAAATCCAGATTCACGCAGCAGACGTTGCACGAGCCTCTCAAAAGTTGCGGGGCTCATCTCGCTTGTCAGCAGATGGTAGAGTTCGCTCTTCCAGGACTGATCGTATCCATCTTCGTCTTCCGGGATTTGTTCCTCGTTTGCAACAGGCTTGCGAAGAGTCGACCTCTTGGCTTTCGCGGCGGCGCGGTTGTGCTTCAACACCTCCTCGGGATTCACCGCGTTGACCGTCTCGGCCTTTTGCGTCAGCGACCAGACGCCCCGCGCGGAGTTGTCGATCAATCCGTATTGCTTGAGATACGAACGCGCCCAGGCGAGGCGATATTCAATCTCGGTTCCGTTGCCAGTTTCCGGATTGTGAAGCCTTTCGACAGCCTCGGTCGTAAAATTGGATGATTCAATGATCTGGTTATTAATTTCCTTGAGGGTGCCTGAACCTCCCAGGGTTTTGAGGGCTCTCAGCACAGGATTGAAGAACTCGTAATATTTAGGGATATCACTGTCCGATCGTCTCACGGCAGGATCTCGCGCAAGATGAACCGGCCGATCTCCCGGCCGTCGAGGACGAGCGGGACCTCGTCGTCGGGGCCGAGGATCGTTCTCTGGGCATACGATGCCGCCTCGCCCCGGCCGGTCGGCTCGGCGTGGATTTCGAGCTGGTTCTGTTTGAGGTTCAGAATCCAGTAAACGGGGATGCCGGATGCGGCATAAAGCGACCACTTCACCGAGCGATCTTCGCTATAGCTGGTGTCGGAAACCTCGATGACGAGCGGGGCATTCTCGGGCGTTCGACGCCGATTCGTGTAATCGCGAGGTTTCCCCCTGAGAATCATGGCATCCGGCTCGGGCTCCCCCTGGTACTCCTCAACGGTCATCGAGGTTCCCATCGAGATGAAATGGCCGGTGCCGACGAGACTCATCATCAAATGCTGGATCAGGTCGCAGGCCAGGTTGTGCGGAGGATTCTTCGTCATCTTGTTTACGATCACTCCATCCAGCAGCTCGACCCGAGGCTCTGCCCCCAGGATGCCCGCCTCGACGATCCGGTGATATTCATCGACCGTGATCCGTCGCCGGTGATCGAACAGCGAGAACGAGGGCGCGGCCTCGGGAGCATCGAGGGGCGGAGTGACGACGGGATGAATCGACGCGGCCATGGCTCTCCTCCTCTCATCGACTTCTCAGGCTGTCAGCTCTTGAGGCGATCGGTCCACGAGGCGAGTTGCTTCTCAACCTCGGCCGGGGCGGTCGAACCGTATGAGCGGAACGCCTTCACGGCGTTTTCGACGCCCAAAACCGATCTCGCCTCGGGGCCTAGCTCCGGGTGCGCGCCGGCGAGGTCGGAATCGTCGAGATCGGCGAGCCGCTTGAGCCCCCGCCGCTCGCAGAGGCTCACGAGCCGGCCGATCACCTCGTGCGCCGAGCGTTGCGGCACCCCCCGCTGCATGAGGTATTCCATCAGGGTCGTGGCATCGAGGAAGCCCTCATCAAGCCGCTCGGCGATCCGATCCCCTCGCAGACTCCCCCCTTCCACCACCACCGAGGCCAGGTCCAGGCAGGCTTCCACGGTGTCGAAGGCGTTGAAGAGGGGTTCCTTGTCTTCCTGGAGGTCCCGGTTGTAGGCCAAGGGCAAGCCTTTGATGAGCACCAGGAGGGTCGTCAGGCTGCCGATCACCCGCCCGGATCGACCCCGAATCAATTCCAGCACATCCGGATTCTTCTTCTGCGGCATGATGCTGCTGCCGGTGCAGATGTCGTCTCGCAGGGCGAGGAAGCCGAACTCCTGGGTGCTCCAGAGGATCCATTCCTCCGCCCAGCCCGAGAGATGCTCGGCGATCAGGCTCAGGACGAAAACACTCTCGACCACGAAGTCGCGGTCGCTGGAGACATCCATGCTATTGGCGGCGACCCCGTCGAATCCCAGCTCCCTGGCCACGAACTCGCGATCGATCGGCAGGCTGGTTCCGGCCATCGCCGCCGCGCCCAGGGGGAGAACATTCAATCGCTTGCGGCAATCGGCCAGTCTGGAACGATCACGTTCGAGCTTCTCGACATACGCTAGGAAGTAGTGCGCCGCGAGGACTGGTTGCGCCCGCTGCAAATGCGTGTAGCCCGGGATGATCAGCCCGCGATGACGCTCCGCCGAGGCCACGAACGACCGCTGCAACGCCGCCAGGGCCCGGTCGGTCCGATCGATCGCATCCCGGACCCAAAGCTTGACGTCGGTCGCGACCTGATCGTTCCGACTCCGGGCCGTGTGCAGCTTCCGCCCCCCATCACCGATCCGATCGATCAGCGCGGCCTCGATGTGCATATGCACATCTTCTCGCTCCAGGACGAACGGAAAGACCCCCTGCTCGATCTCAGCCTGGATTTCCAACAAGCCTCGCTCGATTTGCTTGCATTCGTCGTCCGTGAGGAACTTGATGTACGCAAGCATTCGCGCATGCGCGATCGAGCCCTGGACATCGTGCATGAAAAGTCTACGGTCAAACGAGATCGACTCGGTAAACTCTTCCACGCGGCGATCGGTTTTGGATTCGAATCGCCCGCCCCAAGGCTTGCTGGCCACGCGGTTGGCTCCTTCGGCTGCACAGAATTCCAGGGTCTCTGCGTAAACATTCGGCAGTAGCTGACTCAGTTTAGGCAGCCGTTTGGAGGTCTGTCAATTGAACGTCCCGGGGGCATGGGCCGGCTCGCGATGGGGGATTTTCCGGGGAATTGCGATGCGAGTTGACCCTTGATTCATCGGGGGACGAAAAGTTACTTCGGCCATCCGACCGATTGAAGATTGGTGAGTTCCGGGAACAAGGGTTCGGGATTCTCGGGTGATCCGGCTATGATTGTTATCCTTGTTGGGG
>CALKTZ010000733.1 GCA_937997355.1 uncultured Planctomycetales bacterium
TCACAGACGGCAGGTACTGAGTCGTTTCGAATTCAAAGCCATTCAAAAGCCGTTAATCAAGATTCTCATCAAAGCGAGTCAGAGCTTAGCACAGGCTCCGGGCATCGTCAATGATCTCAATGATCGTGTCGCTTTTCGGAATCATATCCGACAATAGCCGCACAAAACCTCATCGAAACGCTACATTCCTTCGACAAAAAAATGCCCTCGGGCACAAAGATTGAGACGCACATCAATCCCAGCCGGGGCTTGTTGAAATCTGTCGAATTAAGAAATCAATTGAAAATTGATGTCATGGATCAGTCAATAATATGCTCGTAAGCGCTGGCCGGGTCAGTTTGTCATTTACACAAATCGTGGTTTAATAAAACCAATATCGAACGATTCTCCGCTGGCAACCCGTTCAGGGAGGAGGCCGCCAGGGGCGTGAGGATTCATGAGGGGCTCGGAGGTGGGGCAGAGCGGCTGGGCTAGATCCCCGTCTCGGACCTTTCGAGTTGAGTCAGATCGGCTTCGGCCTCGGCGCGGAGTTCCTGCAGCTCGTAATTGCCGTAGCCATGTTCATTGATCCAGTGGATCCCCTGCTCATACCAGGAATGGGCGATATCTTGTTGATGTGATCGAGAGCAAGCCAGGGCAAGATAAAGGTAGTCGAAGCCGTTCCCTTGATTCTGCTGGAGCGAGATCGAGTGATGGAGCGCCGCGACCGCGGACTGGTCGTCACCCGCTCGGTAGTAGGCCGCCCCCAGGGTGTTCCAGTATGTGGCCTGATCGGGAGACGCCTCGGTCGCCTTGATGATGAGGTCGAGGGCCTGGGAGAGATCCTGCGGATCGGCGGACGGTTGATTGAGGAGAAACCAGGCCAGGTCGTTGCAACAATCGCACCAGGACGCGCAAAAACGGGCAATTCCGGGATGTTCCGAGGTCAGTCGAGTCCAGTGGTCGAGCGACTGAAACCAGATCGACTTCGCCTCGGCGGTGCGCCCTTGCTGGGCCAGGGATCGGCCAAGATCCGCATAGCGTTTGGCCAGGATTTCCTTGCTCGATACGCTCGATGGGAGGGCCAATTGCGGGGAAGACGATTCGTCCGTCTCGTCCGGGTGATGCCGGGAAATCGCCATCGAATCGTAATGGGAATGGTTCGCGTGCATTCGGTGCCGATCCGGTAAGGTTGCGACCAATCCCCCCATCGCGACCACGTAGATGAGGTTCACCATGCCGTTCATAAGGCAGTCGGCCATGTAGAGGCTCAGGATGACCGCGAACACCGCCGAGGGGGCCACGAGCGGATCGGTCCACTCTCGGACGGGGAAGCGCCTCAGGAATACGATCGAAGGTAGGAGGATCACCAGGGATATGGACGCAAGGCCGATGGTTCCCGTGTTGCCGAGCGCAATGACCCAGAGGCCGTCGGGGATCGCGGTCTTCAGGAGCCCGCTGCGTTCAAGTTGCGCGGGATCGACCATCAGGGCACGGCCCCAGCCCCCCCAGCCGATGAGTGGGCGTTCGAGGGCCCGCTGGATGAGGAGATTCTCATTAAGAAACCGGAATTCGAGCGACCAGGCGCGTTCGGGGTCGAAGCGGGCCTTGAGGAAGTCGACCAGGCCTTCGCCCGACCAGGTCCCCGAGATCCGGACCGCGTAGTACGTCGGCGCGATCATGATGATGCAGAGGAGGAGGACCTTCGTTTTAAATCGGGTCGATCCCCAAAGGCAGGCCATCCCCAGCAGGCAAAGCATCAAGGCGCCGCTCGATTTGCAGAGCAGATTGGTGATGAGCAGCGAAGGGAGGACGATCTTGCCGAAATCGAAGCCCGCGAGTCGCTTGAGCGTACCCGCCTTCCAGAGCCACCAGGCGGCCAGCGACGCGGCGCTCATCCATGTCCCGAGCTCCAGCCCGGTTGACAGGAAAACTCTCGGGCGATATCCACCCAGCCGGATGCCCCCCCATCCGCCGATCCCGTAGAAAGTTTGCGAGAGGTGGGGGCTCATCCGGATTTCCCAGAGGCAGGGGAGGATGTAGGCGACCCCCCCCGCAACGATTCCGATGGCCAAGGCGCGCATTCCGTCCAGGTTGCCGAAATAGAGTCTGCCGATCAGATAAGGCAGGCCCCACATGAAGATCACGATCAGGCTCTGAGAGAGCCCGTCATAGGTCCCATCTCCGTTCGAGATCGAGGCCGCGAACGGGCAGCAGCACCAGACGATCATGGGCAAATCGAACCACCGGGGTCGAAGTGCCATCAATCGGGG
>CALKTZ010000734.1 GCA_937997355.1 uncultured Planctomycetales bacterium
CGAACCCCTGAACGTAAAATCTGGGCAAGGGAATGGGTAAACCGGCCAGGAATGTATCCCGGAATCGATTGATCCGAAATCTCCAGGCGATCTGCAACAATCTGTTCTCGCTGTGAGGGCGGGCAACACCGGGCGATACCGGCCGCGTCAGGGTTTTGCAGGCGAATTCGTAGTCGCCGAGCCGTCGGCCCACGCCCTCAAAACCATAACCGACGTCGATGACCAGGATCATCAGGGTGAGAATACACAAAGCATGTCCGATCGCCGTGATGGAACGGAAGAACCATTCGGGGCGAGGCGAGGCCATCAACAAACGCACCAGCCAGAGAAAGGGCCAAAGAAGCAGCAGGATCAGCATGCTGAACTTGCTGAGTTGAGCCAAACCCAGCGCAATTCCAGCGGCCGAGGCCCATTTCCAGCTGGGATTCTGCAAATACCGCCAGAAAAGATAGGTTGCCGCGACCCCGATCGCCGTGGCCCCAGCGTCGGTCGTGATCAGTCGGCCGTGCGCCAGCATGTTCGGGCAGAACGTCCAGAGCGCGAGACTCAGGAAGCCACCCCAAACACCGTAGAGTCGGCTCGACCAGAGAAATACGACGATCCCCCCAAGAATCAGGAAGATCGGCATGACCGACCTCGCCGAGTGGAATAGCTCGAAATAACGGCCGATGTTCAGCCTCGCGAAGCTCTGTGAGAAGGTGGGATGCGAGGGGCTGCTGCTGATCCAACTCGGTTGTTCGTAAAGCTGTGTCGTCTCTGGCCCGGCCCAGACCACGGGGGCCGCCGCGATCAGTTTGATCAGCGGCGGATTGTGCGGATAGAGCTTGAACGTGTGAGTTTGCCAGTAGGTGACGCCGGCCGGCATGTGGGCCACTTCATCGACGGTCGGATTCTCTCGCCTCAAGCTATTCTGAGCGAGCACGAACTGGATCGCGAGCAGAGCCAGAACCGCGAACCACTGAACAACTTGCCCCCGAAAATTCCGCGACGCCGGTTCGTCCGAAGAAGGGACGCTCGACTGAGACGCTACCGTTGTAACGACAACCTGTTTCGTAGGCTTGGTCGGTTTCGGACGATCGGGCTTGCGAGGCAATGGGGGCACTCCGGTCGTTGGTTGGGCACGATCCGCCGCATGCTACGAGGCGATGAGAGTCGAGATGTCCTGAAACGAACAACGAAGCGCGGGGTAGAGCTTGCGATAAAGCTCGTAGCCTCGATCGTAGAATGCCCTGGCCTTGGGATCGACGGCCGTGCGGTCGACATCGCGAATCGTGGCGTCGCAGGCTTCGGGCACGGTCGCGAATCCCCCGGTACCAACCTGCGCGAGCAAGGCCGCGCCGAAGGCCGGGCCTTCCGACGAGTTCGGAATCTGGACGTCGCAGCCGTAAATATCCGCCTGGATTTGCCGCCAGAGGGCATTTCTCGCCCCGCCACCCGAGAGCCGAACCTTGCCGATCGAAACCCCCATCTCGCGAATCAACTCCAGGCTATCGCGCATCGCGTAGGTTGCCCCCTCCAGGACGCTGCGAATCAGATGAGGGCGGCCATGGCGTACAGTCAGGCCGATCCAGGCCCCCTTGGCGTCGGGGTCGAAGTGAGGCGTCCGTTCTCCGGTGAGGTACGGCAGGAAGAAGAGTCCTTCCGCCCCCGGCCCGGCGAGCGCGGCCTCATCCGTGAGGAGGAAATAAGGATCGGTTCCCTTGGCCTTCGATTGAAGCACCTCCATCTGACCGAGTTGGTTCCGGAACCACTGGAAGCTTCCTCCGGCGGCCAGGACCACTCCCATGACGTGCCAGGCCCCCGGAACCGCGTGGCAAAAGCGATGAAGACGGCCCAGGGGATCGAAGCCGACATGGTCGGTATGAGCGAAAACGACGCCGGAAGTTCCCATCGTGGCCGAGATGACCCCTTGCCGGACGATTCCGTTACCCACCGCGCCGGCGGCCTGGTCCCCCCCTCCTCCGACAACCGGGGTGCCGACCTTGAGCCCGGTTAACCTGGCCCCGATCTCGCTGACCTTCCCCGAGACTTCGGGGCTTTCATGGCAATTCGGAAGCAATTCGCGATCGATCCCAAGTTTTTGGAGCAGCTCGCCGCTCCACCGACGATTGGCAACATCGAGCAGGAGCGTCCCCGACGCGTCGCTGAACTCGGTCGCATACGTGCCCGTCAGCCGGTAGCGGATGTAGTCTTTCGGTAGAAGAACCTGCCGGACCTTCTCCCAATTTTGGGGCTCGTGCTTGCGCAGCCAGAGAAGTTTGGGGGCCGTGAATCCCGTGAGCGCCGGATTGGCCACCAACCGGATCAAGGCTTCACGTCCCCCCGCGAGATCCTCGATTTCAAGGCATTCGCTCAGGGTCCTTTGATCGTTCCAGAGGAGCGCGGGGCGGATGACCTCCCCTGCCCCATCGAGGAAGACCGAGCCGTGCATCTGCCCGCTGAGGCCGATCCCCGAGATGTCCGACGCGGAGATTCCTCCTTTCGTCAGGATTTGCTTGACGGTCTCGATCGTTGCGTTCCACCAGAGCGCGGGGTCTTGCTCCGACCAGCCGGGTTGGGGATGTTCGCAGGGATATTCGGCCGAAGCCGACGCGCGAATCGCCCCCGTCTCGTCGATGGCGATCGTTTTCGTCCCAGACGTCCCGATATCGATGCCCAGAGTGATGCTCACGGCTTAGCCTTTCGACGGATCTATCTGCAATCACTTTTCCAACAGTTTTCCGATGCTCTCGGCCGCGATCGGATGATAGCCGGACTTCGCCCTGGCGAAGATCGCCTTGGCCCGGGCCAATCCTTCGGGAGTCTTTTTCAACTCGCCGTAGAGCGGCCCCAGGAACTTCCGCCGTCCCACGGTCATCAAGACATTCTCAAGGCGAGCGTCGGCGGCCGAGTAGTGATTCCGGATCGCCAGGACAAGCCATCGATTGGCGATTTCGGCGTTTCCTTTCTTGGTCAGGCCGAATTTCTGATCGAGTTCCGCCATCCGAGCGATCGAGAGGGGCTCGGGTGCTAACTCCAGGAAACGGATCCACTCCTCGGTCGACCAGTTGCTCGTATCGAGTGCATCGGTGGACAGCTTCCCGCTACCCCAATCCCTGGCAATTTGATCGAGGGTATC
>CALKTZ010000735.1 GCA_937997355.1 uncultured Planctomycetales bacterium
CGTGGTGCTGCGCACCCGCGACGGCGTGGACGAACTCATCGTCAACGGCGTCTTCGCGATGGACTCGACGCAGGTGAGCTCCGAGCTGGCGCTCGCCGACGCGGCCCTGCCCGCCGCCCGCGTCCTGGTCGGCGGGCTGCCGATCTCCAAGTTCCGCGACGGAGGCGAGCAATACGACGTCTGGCTCCGGGCCGATGCGCTCTCACGGTCCAGGATGGATGACCTCTATCAGTTGACCTTTCCTTCGCCGGCCGTCGGGCTCGTCAAGCTCTCGAGTCTCGCCAAGCTCGTCGACGAACGAGGTCCCACCGAAATCGAACGCCTGAAACGCGAGCGCATCGTCACCGTGCTGGGCAATCCCGAAGGGATCGCCCTCGGCGAGGCGGTCCAACGCGCGGAGAAGATCCTCAAGGAGATGAACCTTCCTCCGCAATACAGCTACATTTTCTCGGGGCAGGCCAAAACGCTCGGCGAGACCGGCTATTACTTCCTGATCGCGTTCGGCCTCTCGATCACATTCATGTACATGATCCTCGCCGCGCAATTCGAGAGTTGGCTCCAGCCCATCTCGATCCTCATGGCGCTGCCGGTCACTGTCCCGTTCGGCATGCTCTCCCTGGTCCTGTTCCGGACGCCGATGGACCTGTACGCGATGTTCGGCCTCTTCATGCTGGTCGGCATCGTCAAGAAGAACGGCATCCTCCAGGTCGACGCCACGAATCAGCTCCGCGCCAGGGGGATGCCCCGTACTCAGGCCATCCTCGAAGCCAACCATACCCGGCTTCGGCCGATTTTGATGACGACCGTGATGCTGGTCGCGGCGATGGTCCCCATCGCGCTCGGCCAGGGGCCGGGGGCCGGGGCCCGGGCCAGCATGGCCAAGGTGATCATCGGCGGGCAGATGTTCTCGCTGCTGCTCGCCCTGCTCGTGACCCCCGTCTTCTACTCCCTCTTCGATTCCTTGTCGAATCTGGCCACCCGGCTCGGCATCCGTTTCTCCGTCCAACCGTCGACACCCGCGGTCAGCAATCCGACCTCTCCCCATGTCTCCAACAAGGGAGAAGGGATCTCGGGGGCCGAACATACGCGGAGCTACCTGCAACACGGCAGTCGATAATTCCCATGCTGAGCTTCGACGAACGCGACGACCGTTTCACCATCAAGCCGTCGACGATCCCCGGCGCGGGCAATGGCCTGTTCTCCAAGGTCTTGCTCGCGGAGGAGGATCGTCTCGAAGTGATCGGGGTCCTGATCCCCGCCGACTCTGTCTCCGACCTCTGCACGAGTTACGCCGACTGCTATAAATTCCGAATCGGCGATCAGTTGCTGATCCCGATCGGCTATGGCGGCATGGTCAACCATTCAAGCCAACCGAATCTGGAGAAGGTTTGCGACGGCCAACGGCTCTATCTGAAAGCCACGCGACCAATCCATCCAGGAGAAGAGCTCTTGTTCACTTATAGTGATCGCTTTTTTGAGATCACGAAAAACGCTCCCGGCTCATTCTCCCGCTGACCCGAGCCGTCGAGTCCGAGCGATCCGATCAGACTCGTGCTGTAAGGGGTCGGAACCTCCGGCCCTTCGGTCATTCTTCCAGGAAATCTGGTGGCAACTTGACAGCCCCTTCGCCATCAACTAAGCTTCAACCTCATTGAGACCGAGTCTCAATATCAAAACAACATCACTCCTCTCCATTCTTCCGCCGTTCTGGTCCTCGCGGTGGAAGATCGAGGCTTTGCATCTCCCGCCCATAGTCGACATCCGATCGAGCAGATCCTGGTCCGTTCCGCTCGTCTGCAATATCGCCTGAGGACTCGCCTTGTTACGGGACCTTGCTTCCCACCGACCCGATCGGGTTGCGTTGACATCTCCGTCACGAAACTCGACGCCGATCCGGGGCTGTTCCGCGTTCACGCTGATCGAGCTGTTGGTGGTGATCGCGATCATCGCCGTCCTGATCGGACTCCTGCTCCCCGCCGTGCAGAGCGCGCGCGAGGCGGCGCGCCGGATTCAGTGCGCGAACAATCTGAAGCAGCTCGCCCTCGCGACCCTCAATTATGAGGACGTTAACGGTTCCCTGCCCGCGGCCGCGCAAGGCGTGCGGGACATCCCGGCCGAGCCCGGATACTTCATCGGCGCGTGCTACATGAATTTCACCGGCTATCACATGATCTTGCCTTATCTCGAACAGGGGAACGCCTTCAACGCCACGAATTTCGGCGTCGGCTTCCCGGAATCGGGCGGCGCGGGCTCGTGGTTCGGCTGGTCGTTCCCGGACAACACGACGACCTTCCGGATGCAATTCGCCGCGTTCCTCTGCCCTTCGAATCGCTCCCGGGGAGAGATCGGCTATCGCTTCGACACGCCGGCCCAAATCTCGGTCGAGAAGGCGGCGGTCACGGATTATCTCTTCAACGGCGGATCGGACAACTACGCGAGCGTCCCGTACGCCAGGGCCGGCTTGCGCGGCCCGGTCGGGTTCAATTCCAGGGTCCGGCTGGGCGAGATGACCGACGGACTGTCCAACTCGTTCCTCCTGGGCGAATCCGCGGGGGGCAACGCGGCCAACAAGCTGGTGGCGATGGGGGGGATCGGTTCGAGTCGGCGCGTCTGCGTGCCGACCGCCGAATTCGCCCGTCAATCCTCGTATTCCTCGTTCTATTTCGACAACCTGATGTTCCAGGCCTACGGGCGAGCACACCTCGCGTCGGATTCTGGGCTCATCGTGGGGGGCGGCCTGGTCGCGAAGGCCACGGATGCGACGGGCGCGTTCTATGGGCCGAATGATTGCGGGATGATCACCCACAGCGATGACGTCTGGTATATCGGGGGGCTCCCCTGGCCCACAACCAGCGGCCAGCGCGTGCCGAACTTTCGGTCGGTCCACCTCGGCGGAGTCCAGTTCGCCCTCTGCGACGGGAGCGTCCGCCCCGTGAAGAACAGCATCGCCCCCGCCGTCTACATGGGGCTCTCCAGCATTGCGGGGGGGGAGGTTCTCTCGGCCGATGCTTATTGACCCACGAGGAGCCGCATGGAAACCGACCTTGCCGATCGGCCGCTTACTTCGAAGGTCGGCCCTGATGGCCCTGGTCGTCGCCCCGGGATGCGAGACAGCCGATGGGCCTTACCTCTCGCCGACCCCCGAGCATGATCCGGCCCGTTTCCAGGAAGCGATTCACGCCGAAGCAGACATGAAAGCCAAGACGCATGAAGCCGAGACGAAACTCTTGAAACGAACACGATTGAAGAACATGCCCATGCTACAGCCCTAGTCGGATCTGGGCATGCGGAGTCGTCTGCGACCCCGAACGGAGGGCAACGCACGACAGCCCTCCCGAATTTC
Organism: uncultured Planctomycetales bacterium; assembly: GCA_937997355.1. Taxonomy (GTDB): domain Bacteria; phylum Planctomycetota; class Planctomycetia; order Isosphaerales; family Isosphaeraceae; genus CALKTZ01. The sequence continues at coordinate 3,344 of CALKTZ010000735.1, forward strand.
GCCAGGAATTAACGGCCGTAGCGAGTGACTCGGCCCATGATCAGTCTGCGCGCCCGGGTCCGCGGCGCAGACCTCACCACCCCGGAGGTGTGACCACCCATCCACAAGAAGCTGTCTCGCCGCATTTTTTTCAGGAAGTGTTCACAAGGTAATTCACACCATGCCAAATAGGAATCGATGAAGATGAATCGCAGACTTCGCTCGCTTTTCAACGCCTCGGCCGCCGTCCTGACCCTATCGATGGCCTCGGCCGCGCATGCCGCGTTCGTCCCGGGAGATGCCGTCGTGGACCCCGGCCTCACCGGAACGGTCGAGACCAATGTCTGGAGCAACGACTCGATCACCATCCAGAAAAACCTCGGATTCCCCGGATTCCCGGGCACCGGCGCCTGGCCCAGCCCGATCGGATCCGACAGCGGCGGCGACGCCACGCTGAACAAGACGAGCAATGGCAACGGGGGCGGCCCCTACCCGGCCAGCGGCAGCATCTATTTCGGCGGGTTCAGCGGGGACATCAACAATTTCGACGGCACCCTGCAGGTCTCCGACGCGACCCCGGTCGCCAATCTGGCCAATGTCGTCTTCCAGGTCGAGATCGGCGAGGCCTGGACGTATGACTTCTACAACCATGTCCTGCCGACGCTGAGCTACAATGGCGGCAATCAGGCGATCGCCCCGACCCTGGCCCTGGCCCTGGCCAAGTTCGACAACGGCACCGTGGTGATGCCGACGGGTCCCGAGACCGTCTACATCAACACGCACCTGCTTCAATGGGACCTGTCGGGCATCGCGACACCCATCACAAGCTTCTCGATCAGCTTCAATGGGGTGCAGCATGCGCAGCTGTATGACCTCCGCCTCGATCAGTCGGACGTCTACACGGCGTATGGTGCCTCGGCGGCCGTCCCCGAGCCGGCTTCGCTGAGCCTGGTCGGCCTGGGCCTCTCGGCCATCCTGGTGCTTCGCAAGCGTCGCCAATAAGGGAGGCGAATCGCACCGCCTCACCTCTTCCCGCCAGGGGCGGCCCCTATCTCATTTCTGGGCCGCCCCGTCATTTCTGGTCAAGCAATCAGGCCAGGCCGAGGGTAAGTCGGACCAATCAAAACAAGCTCCGCTGCTCTGCCGGTCCTCCCACGGTCGGACTATCGCCGCTGCGTCGCGGCATTCGGATCGCGCGATTGAGCCACGACGGGGCGCCCATCCGAGGCATCCGGGCTCCGGTTTTGCATGACGAGATGGCGAAATTTCTGCTTCATCTCCGGATCGATGGCCTCATTCTTCCCGACGACCTGGATCGCCCAGGTCGGATGATCGACGACGACTCGAGCCATCAACGAGACGAAGAGTCCGGCTTCGTGGACCTGATCCTCGAGAGCCTTTTCGATGATCGGCCGGAAGGTCCTCGCGACGGTCTTCCATCCCTTGGAGTCCACCTTCACGAACGCTTCGATGCTGTGCTGGATCGAGGGTTCGCCACCCATCCCCCGATAATAGGTCGACCGCACGACCAGGACAATGCGGGCGTCGATTCGCGCGTTCCCCCTCGGGCTGGCATAGTTGAAGTAGGCGAGCATCACGTGAAGCTGCGGAGAGCGGAGCACGTAGTCCCAGGTGCCGCTCGCCCCCTGGCCGTCGGTCCCCTCGTAGCGGTTGGGCGAGAGCTTCTTGAGCTGGACGGGTGCGGAGCTCAAATCTCGCCAGAGGGTCAGCGTCAGGTCGGGCTCATTGACGAGCATCGAATAGAGCGTGGGATCGCAGGCGAACGAATCGGCCGCCCCCTGACGATGGAACGTGTGATCGCGGATCACCTCGGCGACGGATTCCCGAGACTCGGGGGCCACCTGATCGAGCGGGATGATTTGCGCGGGATCGAGCCGGCGCATCCCGAGACCGGCCCAGGCTTGGTTGGTCGCGTCAAAGATCAGCATCCAGGCCGCACCGAGGACGATCGATGCGAGTCCCAGGTAACTCGACCATCGCATCCGATTCGCCGGCTGGCCGGTGATCAGTCCAGCTCCATCCATGGCATCCTCGCTCCGCGCCGAGAGTCGCATCCTCTTGCACACCCTCTGAAGTCTCCGCTTCGAGAGAGCGTGCAATTCTCGATTCCACTCTTCATTGATCGGATGAACCCGACCAATTCCTGACCGTTCATCCAGAGGCAGGGGTAATTTTTAGGCAACGGGTGAATTTGGAGATATTGGGAAGCTTGATCATCCTCCGGATCATCCGGGGCAAAACTTGAGCCCGATTCAAGTGATCTTGCTCGGATTTGCTTTGTTTCTAAGATGTCGCGGCAATGGGACCGGTTGTGCGGGCGCAAGCGAGACGCATGAGGCGTTCGGAACCGCGCAATCAAAATTGAAAACCTGGAAACTTCGAGTTTCGTCATCGCAGGGAGGCATCCATGCCGGTGCAACGTCGAACGAGATGGCTGGTCGTTGGCGCGATGGGAACGGCCGCCATGGGCCTGGCCTTGGGGTCCTTCGCCTGGAACCGAACCCGCGTTCAGAACGTGAAACCGACACCGGCCACTTCTTCGAAGGCCGGTGCCGACGAAAATCAAGGCAGCGGACTCAATGAACGGTTACGCGAGGGGGTCCCGCAGGCTCTCATCGAACTTCAATCCCAACTTGTCTCCAACAAGGGCGAGCCGATCGTTCAGAAGGCGCTCAGCCAGGATGAGGCCGCCCGATGGATCGAGACGCTGAAAAGCCTCCGTGCGGGATTCCTCAAGAATCCCGCGTCGTCGCGCGGATCGTCGGGCCTTCTCAGTGCTCTCGTGCTCAACAAATTCGCCGTCGACCCCGCTCCTCCCACGTGGATTGAGGCCCTCCCCCCCGTCCATGACATCCTCTCGGCTTGCCTGACGGATTCCGAACCCGTCGTCCGGGTGATCGGACTCACCGAAGTGTCCAAGCTCTGGAGTTGGATGCCGGGGCGCACCCTCACCCCCGTCGAAGAACAGATCCTCGCAAACTGGAAACAGGGGCTCCATCAACCGGTCGTGCGTTGCCTGGCGAGCCGAGATGCCGCAACTCGAATTTCGGCCGTCGCCTGCCTGGGCACCTTGCATCTCGATGAAGCCGCCGCCCCCGCCGTGGCTTATCTCGAAGACAAGGAAAACGTGGATGTCCGGAAGCAAGCCCTGGTCTCCTTCGCCCAGCGGCCAACCCTCCTGACCGACGAAATGCTGCTCAAGCGGATTCACGACGCGGATATGTCCATCCGCGAAACCGTGCTCGCCGTCTTGAAGGCCCGCGGCCTGACCTCGGAGCAAATCACCCTGGGAAGCCTGATCTTCCATCCCAAGCCCGAACTCCGGCTTTCCGTCATCCCTCAATTGAAGGACCGGACCGACATCGATCCCATCATCTGGCTGCTGGAATTGTCACACGACCCGGTCGATTCTGTGCGGATCGGGGCAATCCAGGCATTGGCCGGCCAGAAGGTGCGCCCCGTCTCGGTCGTCCGCCGCCTTGAAGAGATCGCAAACTCGGACCGTTCCGCGGAAGTCCGCCAGGCTGCCCGAAAACTGGTCCCGAAAGCCGATGAAACCACCGCGTCGCTCCCCCCGCTTCCCGGCTCGTCGGCACTCAACCCCCGCGCGAATTGACCGGCGTTGAGCCGCCGAATTCGCCCCGCAACGACAGCAAATCGACGACGTTTGAGCAGGATGAGTTGCGCTCAAACGTCGTTTCTTTTCGCGCACCTCCAGACAAGATCAACTATTATCAAATTAATAAAATCACAATTCGAATATCACATATTTTGCCTGAAATGAACTGTTCCTCGCATCTCAGACGCGTACCGGCACGGGTTCGATGTCAACTGGCGGACAGTGCTTGTCTGCCTCGGTTTTCTCCGAGGGATTGCCTCCGAAGACACTTACGCTCGGGGTGGAACGCGACTTGCCGTCTCGACCGATCGGCTTCAACTACGGATCATCCGCGGTTGGCTTCGACTTCATTCCGAGACCAAAACCTCAGCCACGCCAGGCCTTGACGATCCGCCGACTTAACCAGGCTCTCGACGACTCGATGCACTTGCTTGACTTGGCGTCCATATCGCCAACTGGAGTATCCGCCGACAGGCTCGGAATGGAGGACGTCGATCGTGTACTCCTCGGGCAGCAGCGACTCGGCGAGCACGGTCCGGTAGAAGCCGGAATTCTTCACGCTTACACTTCTCGTCCGGGTTACTCACCCGAGAGTCGACGAAGCGGGTCGGGCTGGGAGCCCATCGGGAGTTTCGCGGAGAATCGCCCGCACGATTCACCGAGATCCGGGTTCGCCGACGCGGGCGATCTCCACGAAGTTGAGCTTCGTCCCTCTTGAGCCGGAGATCGTCAGGCGGCCGTCGATGACATTTACGACGATTGTCCGGTCGATCCATCGTTTCCGGGGAATGGTGCGCCCGCGGATCGACGAGGTCCCCTCCAGGTCGAGCCGAATCCGGCCGACCTCGGCGCGATCTCCCGACACGACACGTACGGAGTAAGTCCCGGCCGGCAGGGCGATCTCCCATCGGCTCGCGGGCTTGCGAAACACCA
>CALKTZ010000736.1 GCA_937997355.1 uncultured Planctomycetales bacterium
GGTGGGGAATTCGGCCAGCGCCTGGAGCCGTCCCTTCCGCACCAACGAGGCAAGCTCCGGAGCATGGTCACAGAAATAGTGAAATGGCCGGGTCGATCCCCACTCCTGCCCCTGGAAGAACATCGGGGTCTGCGGCGAGAGGAGCCAGAGCGCGGCCAGGGCGCGGTAACATCCGGGGTCGCAGAGCGACCGGAGCCGGAGATTCCGGGTCGAGTTGGCGACCTGATCGTGACTCTCCAGGAAGGTGACGAACCGCGCCGGGTCGCAACCGATCGCCGAAGTGCCCCGCAGCTTCTGCTGCCATTTGTTGAAGGTCCCCTGGAACAGGAATCCCCACTTCACGGCCGAGATCAATTCCTGGGGCGTCCCCTGGTAATCGCAATAATACGCTTCCGTCCGCCCCGTGAGCGCGACCCGCGCGGCATGGTGAAAGTCATCGGTCCAGACGGCGTCGAGCCCGTAGCCCCCCTGCCCGATCGGCTCGAACAGCCGGGTATCCTGCGGCTCATTCTCGGCGACCAGGAAGATGCGCCGATCGCCGGCTTCCTCGCAGGCCTTGCGTGAGAGTTCGGCCAGGATGTGTTCCTCGGAATCGTCGTGGATCGCCTGGCAGGCATCGAGTCGCAGTCCATCGAGATGATACTCGCGTATCCAATGGCGCGCGTTGGTGACGAAGAATTCCCGCACGGGGCGGCTGCCGGGGCCGTCGAAGTTGAGGGTATCCCCCCAGTCGTTGGCCCCCCGCGCGTGGTGGAAGTACTCGTTCGAATACGCCTTGGCGTAGGCGCCATCCGGCCCGAAGTGGTTGTAGACGACGTCGAGGATCACCGCGATTCCCAGCGCGTGCGCCCGGTCCACGAATCGCCTCATGTCGTCGGGGGTGCCGTAATGGTGATACGGCGCGAAGAGATCGACGCCGTCGTAGCCCCAACCGAACTCGCCGGCGAACTCGGCGACCGGCATCAGCTCGATCGCGTTGATCCCTAGCTCCGCAAGCTCGGCCAGATGCTCGGACGCCGAATCCCAGGTCCCCGCCTCGGTGAACGTGCCGAGGTGCAGCTCGTAAAGGACCAGATCCTTCCAATCCGGACCATTCCAGGTGTGGTCGGTCCATTCGAAACGATCGGGATCGACGACTTCCGAAGGGCCGTGCGGCCCTTCGGGCTGGAATCGCGACGCCATGTCGGGATAAACCGCGCCATGGTCGAGCCGCACCCTGTAACGCATCCCGGGTTTGGCTTCGGGGGCCAGCCCCGAGAAGTATCCGCGCTCCAGGTTTTCGAGCTCCGCCGGGAGCGCAAGCGGCGGGATCACCCCCTCGTCGAAGATGATCGTCACCTCCGAGGCGTTCGAGGCCCAGACGCGGAAATGCACGCCCACGCCGGAAATGAATTCAGCGCCGATCGGAAGCCGACGCTGATGGCCGAAAGTCGTTGTGTTCGAGATCGTTGATCTCAGATCGGGGATCTTCCGCTCCAGCATGGCTCTGAAATTGCCTCAATGCGACGAACAAACATGCCTAACTTCGTTGGAATCAGTCTTTCACCATTTCCATGCCGCAGCAATGGAAATGCACATGTTCGCCCGCGACGCACCGGCAATCTACGGTCACCTGAAGCGACATCCCGCAGCCTTCGCAATGAAACCGATCGCCACGCCTCGGAGGATTGAGCCCCGGATCGTTCGTTTCCGACAGTTTTTTCGTCATGGGTTCGGCGGACATGAGAAACCTCTCTTTCATGCATGGACAAAATATCCATCACTTCTCCAAGTGATTCTCAGCAAGAATTTCTCGCAATTTCCATGCCTGCCGCCGCTCGAAAAGGATGGATTGCCCCGTCCAAATTTCTTTCTTCAGGATTCCCTTGGAAGCGGACCCAATTCAAGAGGCCGATCCCCGGCCCAGGCCCGACGTGGTGCGGGCTCC
>CALKTZ010000737.1 GCA_937997355.1 uncultured Planctomycetales bacterium
GGAGACAGGAGGACCTGGCCATAGGCCGCATAGGATTCGAGCCGAGCAGGATCCCCTTTCATCTCCCGGCCTTCGTCGAGCGCGACGAGATCAAGAGCATGCCTCTGGCTCGCGAGCGGATAATGGTGGTTGACCAGGGGACTTCGCCCCCCATGGAATATATACCATTCTCCGCGGAACGGAGCGGCGATCGTGATCCCTTCCGAGGTCGATGGGGGCAACACGATCCGAACGATCTCGACGGTCAGACATACCCATCCCGCTGCATAGGCAACATTCCGAACGAGGGAAATCCGTCGCGAGGGGACCAGTTGCAGGCCAAGCAAAGTAAGGATTGAGATCCCGAGCAAGAGGGCCAATTGAGACAATTCTCCCGGCTCGAACTGAATCGGGATGATCGCCAGGCTCAAAGCGATCGCGGTCGCGAACCAGAATAGCCAGCGATTCACACACTGGAGGAAGTAAAGCCTCAAGGTCCCTCGGAAGGGATTGCGGATCAGGCCGAATTCGAGCTCACTTCGTTGCCAACTCCAGATCCTCGCCACGATCGTGATGGGGACCATGACCAGCGTGAACAGGCCGAGCACATTGACGACAAGACCCAGGAGATAAGCCAGGGCGAAGATCAGCGCCATGCACGCGATCGCCAGCCAACGGCCGACCGCGAGCAACCAACCGAACCAAGCCGATCGATCTTTTTGATCTCTGAAATTGCCCGGTTCCATCTCGAACTCCTCCGTTCGCTGCCCTCGACCGAATGAGCCCGAGAACGGCTCATCGCGTTGCTCGCGGAGTGCCTTCGCGCGTTCGCGAATCCGGTCATCGCTTCGATTCCGAGTTTAAGACGGCGATTCGGAAGTTGCGATGCCTGCGAATCCCTCCGCGAACCGGAATCCGGCCGTTTCGATGCGATTTCCACGCGGCAGTCTCTTGAATCGAAAGCCCGTCTCGATTCCATTGGGCGGGCAAGTTCGCGCCGCGGCGGGTCCGGCGTTCTCGACGGTCCGATCGAAACCAGAAACACCGAATGGAGACAGAAGTCCGATGAATCGATTTCAGGAAAACCGAAGCCGGCTTTGGCTCTCTCTCTTGAGCATCGGTGCCGGACTTTTCATCACGGCCGACTCGACCGCTCGCGCCGGGATTGAAGTCGGGGCCGCGGTCAAGGTGATCACCCCGAATCCCCTGCTGCCGGTCTCCGGAGGGATGGGAATCCCCAGGCCGGCCAAGGAAAAACGAGGCGACTTGACCGCCCGCGCCATCGTGTTCAAGAAGGGGGACGTCTCGGTCGCGGTCGTCTCGCTCGATGTCATCGGCTTTCCTTCGGTCCTGGGGGATCGAGTCCGCGCGAAGGTCTCGCGAATCCCGGCCAGGAACATCCTGATCGGGTCCACGCATACCCACAGCGCCCCCGATTGCTATGCGTTCCCCGACGGCAAGGGGGGGCACACCGGCGATCTCAACTACATGGATTCCGTCTGCGGAAAGGCCGCCGAGGCGATCAACGCCGCCCTCGATCACCTGCAACCGGCCTCGATCAAGATCGCGACCGGCGAGGCCAAGGGGAAGATCGCCTACAACTATTATGCACCCGATCTCTACGACCGCCGGATGAGCGTGATTCAGGCGACCAACTTGGAGAACAAGGTGATCGCGACCCTGGTCAATTATGCGATCCATCCCGAGGTGCTCGGCAACGAAGTCGGCATCCTCAGCCCCGACCTGATCGGCCCTCTCTGCGAGAAGCTCGAATCACAAGTCGGAGGAACGGCCCTCTTCATGAACGGGGCTCAAGGGGGCATGATCACGGCGGATAATCGAATCCTCGAACATCCCAGAGACCTCCAGCGCGGTTACTGGAATGACACCCGAAGGTGGGAAGAGTGCCTCCGGATCGGCCATCTCATGGCGGACGAAGCCCTCCGGCTCCTCGGCGATGCCAGGCCCCAGAACGATCCCAAGCTCTTCTGCGATTCGATCGAGATCCGCTTTCCCGTCGAATCGAAGCAAATGTGGGCGGTCGTCGTCGGGTCTCCGCTCAACTACCCCCGCAACGATGACCAGTCCATCACGTCACGCGTCAATCTGGTGAACCTCGGCGATGCCCAGATCCTCACCATCCCGGGCGAGGCCCTGCCGAACATCGGGTTCTATCTGAAGCGGAAGATGAAAGGGAAGCACAACCTCCTCTTCGGCCTCACGAATGACGCGTTCGGCTACATCCTGACCAAGGTCGACTTCAACAGCTTCCCCCGATACGACTACGTCTCGCGGACGTCGCTCGGCGAGATGACCGGCGAGATCCTCATCGAGAAATCGTTGGAGTTCGTGAACAAGTCGCCGAAGCCTGAATGAGCCACTTCAACACAAGAGGGACGGGCAACGACCGAGGCGGTCGGAGCGCGTCCCTCTTGTGTTGAAACTGGACCGGGATCGAGAATCGAACGGATCGATCGCCGTTCATGTCAACGGGTCGTATTCGTCATCCGGCTCGGCACCATTGCCTCGATTGGATCGATCCAGGGAGGGGGCGAATTGGGGAGTCCGGCCCAGGTGAGGGGTGGTCAGCGCACTCTCGGCCCCGTGGAGCATGACGTTCCGTTCCGTCGCGCGATGGACCAGCCCCGTCGTCGAGTGCCCCTCGACGAGCGGGATCAGGACCAGCCGGCCCCCGGCGGCCTCGACTTCTTCCCGGCCGACCACCGTCTCGGGCGTGTAATCTCCCCCTTTCACGAGGATGTCCGGCGCGAGGGCC
>CALKTZ010000738.1 GCA_937997355.1 uncultured Planctomycetales bacterium
CTTCGCACGGATGACTGACTGATTCAATCCCTGGGTTCCGGCCGATCAGCCGCGCCAGAGTTGTACGAGGATCGCGGTGATGACCAGGTTCAGGATCGCGAGCGGCAGTAGGGATTTCCAGGCCAGGTCCATGAGTTGGTCGTAGCGGAACCGGGGGAGGGTCCAGCGGATCCACATGATGAACAGGATCATGAGGGCAACCTTGCCCAACAGCACGATCATCTTGGGGATCGCCGAGAAGAAGAGGCCGGTCTCCGGCAACTTGATGATCCAGAAGGGTTCGACATCCCACCCGCCGAAGAAGAGCAGCACCGTCAGGAAGCTGACCGTGATCACGTGGAGGTATTCGCCGAGGAAGAACATGCCGAACTTCATCGCCGAATACTCGGTATGGAAGCCGCCGACAAGTTCCTGCTCGGACTCGGGGAGGTCGAACGGGAGGCGGTTGGTCTCGGCGAAGCCGCTGATCAGGAAGATGAGGAAGCCGATCGGCTGGGCGACGACCCCCCAGGTGTTCTGTTCCTGCCAGCCGACGATCCGCGAGAGGTCGAGCGAGCTGGCGATCAGGACCATGCCGAGGATCGAAAGCCCCAGCGGCAGTTCATAGCTGATGATCTGGGCGCTGGAGCGGAGGCCCCCCAGGAATGAATACTTGTTGTTCGAGGACCATCCCGCCAGGATCACCCCGTAGACCGCCAGGCTGCCGATCGCGAAGACATAGACGAGGCCGATGTCCAGGCCCGGGACGAGCTGGAACTGGATGTCGTCGTAGCCGAAGAGCGAGACCCCCGTCTTGCCGACGGGGCCGAACGGGATCACCGCGAAGCCGATCGTCGCCGTGATGATCGAGATCAGCGGGGCTAAAATGTAGATGGGCTTCGTGACGTAGCCCGGCACCACATCTTCCTTCAGCAGCATCTTGGCGCCGTCCGCGAGAGGCTGGAGCAGGCCGAACGGGATGCCGAACTGGCGACCGCAGCGGTTGGGGCCGATGCGATCCTGGGCATAGGCGGCGACCTTCCGCTCGACCCAGATCAGGTACGCCACGGTCCCCTGGGACACCCCGACGACGATCAGGATCTTGAGGACGATACCGAGAAGCAGCCAGAGGTCCATTATTATCTCAACCCTTCCTCGCCACTCACCATCGGCTCATTCGACCGATTCGAAGGCCGGTAAATCTCACGGATCTTTCGCAGTCGCGGAATTCTAACAAATCGACCATTCGATTTCATGGGCTCAACGCCACTTCGCCGCGCCGCCGGCCACGAACCAGGTGTCGTTGAAGGCGGGGGGTTGAGCCATTTTTTCGGCCTTCGACTCGCCGAGCACCGCGCCATACTGCGGCAGCACGCCCCCTTCGGCGACGGCGAACGCGGGGACGGCCTTGGCCAGTTCCGCCAGGACATCCCCCGAGCGGACGGGTCCGCCGCCGGGACGCTGGGCCAGGATCGCGAAGATGTCCAGGTCGGGCAGCGCCCCATCGCGTGGCGGCAAAGCGGCTTCCGAATATTGCAGCCGGCCGTCGGCATTCACGAAGGAGCCGGCCTTCTCCGCGAAGGTCGCCCCGGCCAGCACCACATCCGCGGCCTGCGCGAGCGGCGTCACGGTCGTATCCTGGACGACGAGGAAGCCGATTTTGGATCGGATGGCCTTGGTGATCGCCTCGTCAACCCAAGGTTCGAGAGCATCCGAGGAGAGGTAGAGCCCCTTGAATTTGCCGGCGTCGATTTGCTTCATGATCTCGTCGAAGCGGATCACGGAGCCCTGGAAATGCTCCAGGACCGCCTCGACGCCCCGGCGATTGGGGCACTTCTCGGCGTGGATCGTGAACGGCCTCGGGTTGATGAAGCTGGTGTCGCCGGTCCGGCCGGTCGTCATGTCGGGCTTGATGGTAACGTCTTCCCCGCGGACCGGGATCGGCCCGAGAGCCAGGACGTTCGAGGGGTTCAACCCTTTGACATAGGATGCCATCAGATAGGCCTCCTCGACCGTCAGGAATGGGGACAGGACTCCCGCGACGATCCCCTTCTGCGCGGCGATTTCCTTGAATCCGCGATCGGCCAGCTCGATGGCCTCGTCGATCGGGACCGGACCAAGATCACCCGATTTCAAGGCGTACATGGCCCCGAGGAGATTGGGGTCGTTGGCGGCCTTGTAACTGTAGCGTCCTTCGTCGCACATCCAGTAATCGTTGACGAAGGGGTTGGAGCGGGGCTTGAACCGCCAGAGTTTCCCGCGATTCTCCTCCGCGCTTACGTTGCAGCCGGTCGAGCAGCCGTTGCAGACCGAGGAATGTTTCGAGAGGAACCAGACGCGCTGCTTGTGGAGAAAATCCTTGTCGAGCAATGCGCCGACCGGGCAAATATCGACCACATTGCCGGCGAGCGGATTGTCGAGGGGTTCGCCCGGGAAGATGTCAATCTCGCCGTGATTGCCGCGACGCATCACCTGAAGCTCGCCCGTCTGGGTGATCTCTCTCGTGAAGCGGACGCAGCGGGTGCACATGATGCAGCGGTCGGTGTTGAGCTGGATCAGGTCCGAGACGTCCTTGCGCGGATTGACGGTCCGCTCCTCGACGAAGCGATGGGTCGACTGGCCGTACTCGTAGCTGTAGTCCTGGAGCCCGCACTCCCCCGCCTGGTCGCAGACCGGGCAATCGAGGGGATGGTTGATCAGCAGATATTCCATGATCATCCGCTGATGTTCCTTGACCTTCGGGCTGTCGGTCACCAGGACGGTCTGATCCTTGGCCGGAGTCTGGCAGCCGGGGACGAGCTTGGGGAGCATCTTGATCTCCCCGGTCTTGGCGTCGCGGGTGCCGACCTCGATCTCGCACATCCGGCAATTGGCCACCACGGAGAGGGCGGGATGCCAGCAGTAATAGGGGATGTCCACCCCAACCTGCTTGGCCATCTGGATCGCGTTGAGCTTCTCCTTCTCGGGGATCGGATATTCGGTGCCGTTGATGATGATGGTTGCCATTGACCTACCTATCTATCCGCAATTCGAGTCCGAGCGTTCGCGAAGGAGAGACCGTTAAGCTGAAATCACGAGGGTGAGATCGAGTCTGCCGGCATCACGCCGTCGGGGCCTTCAAGGCCGCGGGATATCCCGGCCAGGTCCCGCCGAGGACCGGCAGTGAGCCGTTGCCCGGATCGACCCGCCGGCCGTGAGCGATCTCCTCCTGCATGAGGGTCACCTGCCTGGCGGACGATTGATTGGCCTTGATGTAATCCTCAAGCTCGGCCCGGTACTTGGTGATGCCGTTCTTGATCGGCCAGGCAGCGCCGTCGGCAAGCC
>CALKTZ010000739.1 GCA_937997355.1 uncultured Planctomycetales bacterium
TGCGTCATTCATGGGATGATGACGCATGGGAGCCTGTCGGCATGTTCGATCTGTCCGTTGCGAAAGGAGGGTATGGCGATACGGTGCCGGATTTCGGTTTGAAAGTGAAGTTGACCGATTCGGGATCAACTTATAGATTTCGGCAATTCGGGACCGAATCTTGAGAAAATTTGGGCCTCAGACCAAGGAATGGGAGATGCCGTCGATGAGCATAAGGAAATGCACCCCTCAATTGCGATCAATCACGCTCGGCCTGGCCGCTGTCGCCGGTCTGACGTCGTTCGTCCCCTCGGCCCATGCCCAGGGATTCTCATTCGGTTCACGGGCCAAGAATAAGGAACAGCAGGCAAAGGCTGCGGCGGCGGCCCCTGCCCCGGCTCCGGAAGCCAACCAGCCGACTCGGCTAGATCAGATCAACGTCCCTGGCGTGAAGATGGTCGCGGTGCCGGTTCAGCCCAGCGACGCGATCGCCGTCGTGAACGGGCGTCCGATCACCCGGCAGTTGCTCGCCGATGAGGCGGTCGCCCGGAAGGGGAAGGAGATCCTCGACACCCTGATCAACCGCACCATCATCCAGATGGCGCTCGAGGAGAAGCACCTCGAGGTGACCGCGGCCGAGATCGACGAGGAGATCGACAACGTCGCCAAGAAGATCGCCGGGGTCGGCCGCGAAGCCTGGCTCCGGACGCTCGACAAGGAGCGCGGGATCAGCCCGGTGCAGTATGCCCGCGACATCATCTATCCGGCGGTCGCGTTGCGCAAGCTCAGCGAAGGACGGATCCAGGTCACCGAGAAGGACATCCAGGATTCCTTCGAGCTGCAATACGGCGACAAGCTCCGTTGCCGCATGATCATGCTCGACAAGCAGGCCACCGCGCAGGCGGTTTGGGACAAACTCAGGCTGAATCCGGGCGGTTTCGAGCGGGTCGCCCAGGACGAGTCGAAGGATGTCGCCACCCGCGCCATGGGGGGGCTGCTCCCCGAGCCGATCCGGCGTCATGCCTATCCCCAGAACGTTTCCGATAAAGCGTTCAAGGATCTCGTCGACGGGAATCCCAACGACAACGATCCGACGCACAAGCCGAAGGATGGCGACATCAGCGGGATCATCCAGGTGAGCGAACAGATGTGGGTGATCTTCCGCCGCGAGTCGGTGATCCCGGCCGCCCAGGGGGTGAGCCTCAAGGATCCGAACATCAAGAAGCAGATCCACGACCTGGTCTACGACCTGAAGCAGAAAGAACTGATCGGCGTGGTATTCCAGGAGCTTTACAAGAAGGCCGCCATCGAGAACAAGCTGGTCGGCTCGGTGAAACTGGCCAACGAGGAGCAGGATCCGGAGTATCCGAACGTCGGCGAGGTGAAGCTCATGGGCGAGAAGGCCGCCGGCACACGCAAGGTCGATCCGTCGGCTCAGCGGACCGGCGCAACGAGCGCGAAAATGCCCGCCCCGGCGGCCCTCCCGGCCGACGCCGCGAAGCAATATGAGGGCCTGAAGCAGACCACCGCGCCCGCCGCGGCCGGTGCTCCGGTTCAGAAGTAAGGGACGGAACCCGTCCGCGATCCGATCGAATCGAATCAGGGTGAGACATCCAGGACTGGCGGGCTTGGCTTTGAACTCCTTCACTCGACGTGAGGGCGTTCAGGGCGGCCACTGGTCCTGGTTGCGTTTCGCCCGTCGAGACCTGTCCGGCCGATCTCCCCCGATCTTTCGGGGGATCGGCGAGGTCGCCCGCGAGGCGGGCCAGGTTTTTTGAGGGCCTGAACGAGTCATGTCGAGCAATCCGGGGCGCATTCGCGGCATCTTCCGGGGCCGGATCTGCACGGGGACGATCGTGCTGCTCATGGTCTCCGGGTGTGGGACCGTGAAGACAACCGGCACGGCGCGGACCGGTACGGAGCAACTCCTGCTCACCAACGCCTGGGATACGGCGCTCCAGAAGGTGGATTTTCGGCCGCTCACCGGTGTCCCGGTGCATCTCGATACCACGAACATCACCGTGGTCGATCAGGGCTGGGTCGTTTCGAGCCTCAAGCAGGCGATGCTCGCGCAAGGGGTCTTGTTGCGTCCCAAGGCGGAGCAGGCCCAGTGGATCGTCGAGGCACGCGTCGGCGTTTACGGCACCGACTCGCAGAACTGGCTCTTCGGCATTCCCCAGACCACGGTTCCCCAAACCGTGACCGGCATACCGAGCGGAACGATCCCCGAGATTTCGCTCGCCAAGAAGACCGATCAGCAGGGGATGGCCAAGCTCGCCCTGTTTGCCTATGACCGCGGCAGCGGTCAGCTCGTGTGGAACTCGGGGACCATGTTCTCGATGTCCACCGCCAAGGATTTGTACCTCGGCGGCATCGGGCCCATCCAGTCGGGGACGATCCGGCCGGGAGGGAGCGAGTTCATCGGCATGAAGCTCCCCCTGACGGCCGACGAATCGGCCGAAGTGGAAGAGGAATCCGCTCCCAGGACGACGAAGCCGAAGGCAACCCCCTTCACGGCCCCTGCCCTGCGGATTCCGTCCGCGAGCAGCGATATCGATTCCTTCTCCCCGTAAAGGCCGGTGGGACGCTGGACTTGCCGGCCCACTTTCTCGATAGTGTTCAGGATGCTTTTCGCCCTTTGGGCGAGAACGACCTGATCCTCACGAGCGGAGTGCTTTGTCCATGGCCGACGCCGGCTCGATCGTCTTGCAGGACTGGATCCGGGATATCCCGGATTTCCCCAAGCCCGGAATTCGCTTCAAGGATATCACGCCGTTGCTCGCCAACCCGGCCGTCTTCGAGGCCTCGATCGACCGGTTGGCGAGCGAATTCGCCGATCGCAAGATCGACGTGATCGCCGCCGCCGAGGCGCGAGGATTCATCTTCGGCGCACCGCTGGCCCTCAAGCTGAATGCCGGATTCGTGCCGATCCGCAAGCCGGGCAAGCTGCCTTATGCCACGGTCGCCCTCGAATATCAGCTCGAATATGGCATGGACAAGCTCGAAGTCCACACAGACGCCTTCCCTCAAGGGAGCCGCGTGCTCCTGATCGACGACGTGCTGGCAACCGGCGGCACCATGAAGGCTTGCCACGATCTTGTACAATCGACGGGTGCCCAGGTCGTCGCCTGTGCGTTCGTGCTGGAGCTTGCCTTCCTGGAAGGGCGGTCGAAGCTGGAGCCGTGCGAGGTCTTCAGCCTGGTCACGTACTAGATGGTGCAACCCCTTCAGCCCAGCCGACCGCCGATCAAACTCC
>CALKTZ010000740.1 GCA_937997355.1 uncultured Planctomycetales bacterium
GATCGGGATGGCGGACCGTCCGCTTGACGGCCCACTTGCCGATGTCGGCCAGGAAGAATTTCCACGGCGAAGTGGGAATCTTCTGCAGCTCGATCCCCGCGTATCGCTCGACTTCGGCGAGATAGTCGCACGCGCTCAGGCCCGTATCGGCAACCAGGTTGAAAGACTCCCCGTCGATGTTCGGGGCGTCGAGAGCCTTCGCCATCGCATCGGCGACATCTTCAACCAGGACGAGGGGGAGCGGATTCTTGCCGTCGCCCCAGATCTGACAGACCGAGTCCCACGACCACATCCCGACCCCCCAGTGGAACGGGCTGCTGCCGCGCCCGATGACGATCCCCGGGCGGATGATGACGACCGGGAGCTTGCGATCTCGCCGCAGATTCTTGAGCAGCTCTTCCGAGGCGGCCTTGGCCCTCGCGTAGTAGTTCCGCTTGTCGACGTTCGGGTCGAGCGGCGTCTCCTCGGTGATCGTCCCCGCCTTGGATCCGGCGTAGTAGGAATCGATGGTCCCGGTATAGATCAGCCGCTCGATCCCGTGCTCGAGGCAGGCTTCGGCGACCCTCCGCGTGACCTCGATTTCCCCCTCGACATACTCCGGCCAGGTTTTGACCATCGGCCGCGCGAGGTGGTAGACGAAGCGAATCCCGTTCAGGGCCTTCTCGAGATCGTCGGGGCGGGCGAGATCCCCCGTGACGATCTCGACGCGGGGGTCGTTCAGGAGATCGTTGGGGAGCCGGCTCGGATCTCGGACCAGCACCCGAACCGCCGGATGGTCCTGCAAGAGCCGGCGGGCCAGTTCCCGGCCGATGAAGCCCGTCGCCCCCAAAATAAGGATCTCGGGCCGGGGGCGAGGGACCTCTCCGTTGGAAGCGGCCGGATTCGAAATCGAGGAAGATTTCGAGACTGATTGAGCCGAAGCCGTGGCCGGTTCAAGGTCGGCCAAGCGGCCGATCTCCTGGCACATGGCCACCGCCTGCCCGCCGAGTTCGGGGCTGAGTCGCGAATCGCCGTTCGGCCCGTCCAGGCCCTGATAGAACGCTTG
Source organism: uncultured Planctomycetales bacterium (assembly GCA_937997355.1). Taxonomy (GTDB): domain Bacteria; phylum Planctomycetota; class Planctomycetia; order Isosphaerales; family Isosphaeraceae; genus CALKTZ01. Next base: position 1,046 of record CALKTZ010000740.1, read on the forward strand.
CAACGCACGGGCGATGCTTTGTCCATAAGGCCCCCCCTTCCTGGAGAGCTTCACCTTGGTGAGGAGCGTCTCGAAGAGGGTTTGCCGAGCCTGGCGGGCGATCGCCTTCGATTTCTCCACCGAGACCCGATGGCGGTCGAAATCGAGTCCATACGGGGTGTGGCGATTGAGGACGTAAGTGTTCTCCTCGAAATCGACCGTGGCGCTGGCCAGCGTTCCTCGGACGTGGATGGTGTGTTCGCTGAATCCCGGGGCGAACGAGATATTCGCGACCGCGCTCGTCTTGTCCTGCCCGGCCATCACCTGCCAACGGCGGTAGAACGGCTGCCCCGTCGGCAGCTTGATCCGATTCGTGGCCTCCACGCGCCTGATCTCCAGGGCCCCGGCGAGGTCCAGGATCGCGGAGGTGATGTGCGGCCCGATTTCCAGCATGATGTTGCGCGGATCGCGCAGCATCCAGGTGTTGAACGGGCCGTGGATGGCCTGATCGAGCCCCTTGTGCCAGGTGACGGTGACGAGGTCGGGATGTCCGAGCTTGCCCGCCTTCAGGTCGTTCCGGAGGGCGTCGTACACCGGCGAGAACAGGAAATTGTGGCCCACGCCGACCTTGACCCCCTTCTTCCGGGCGGCCTCGGTGATCGAGGCGCATTCCTCGGCGGTGACGGCCATCGGCTTTTCGAGCAGGACGTGACGCCCCGATTCGATGATCTTCTGGGCGGCCGGTCCGTGCAGGTCGGGCGGGAGGAGAACATGGATCGTGTCGATCTCCCGATCGCCGAGCATGGCATCCAGATCGGAGTAAACGCGGGTGATCTTGTGGCTCACGCTGAAAGCCTGGGCGCGCCCTTCGTGACGGTCGCAGATCGCCACCAGGGAGACGCCGGGGACCGTTTTCAGGGCGCGCGCATGCCAGTCGGCGATGTACCCTGTTCCGAGGAAACCGACCCGAATCGGCTTG
>CALKTZ010000741.1 GCA_937997355.1 uncultured Planctomycetales bacterium
ATTCGTGAGTCCGCAGGGTGTATCGCGGTTTCTTCACGCCTCCTCCTTCGCGGGACCGAGCCCGGCGGCGAACCATGCCGCCTCATCGAAAGTGGCGAAGTCCACATAAGGTCCACGGCCAAGTCGCCGCGAGTGAAACCTGCCGCCTTCTTCGACTAAATCTCCAACCTGCGACATCCTGTTCAGCAACCGATCCCGCTCCGCAGTCACGCGGGCCAACTCGGCGCGGAGGGCGGTAATCGCTTCGATCGCCGCGACTGCCAAACTGTCTTCCACGGCTTCGTTCACGGTCGTTTCTCCGGGGTTTCGGGGGCAGGGGAGGGGGGCAAACTGGCCGGCGGCCTGGTCACGAGGACTTGGTTTTTCTGGGTTCTCCGGTTGCCGCCCTCACGAAATATCGAAGCAACTTGACCTTATCCCGGACGAAATCATGATTCCGTATCGAGACAAGTTCCTCGGAATCGATATGCTCCAGGATCGACATAGATGCCTCTAGAAGTCCTAGTCCGGAGCCATCGCGGCCTCCGAATTCGCACAGGAAGTCGGAGCACATGAGGCCGTTATCTCCGGGCCGCAATGGTTTTTCGCACAGGGGACATGGAGAGCCGACCGAAAGCTTGCCGAGGTCGTACTCACCAATACCCGCGAGCGAACCGTATTCCTTGGGGGGAGTCGGTCCCGGCCTCAGATGCTCAAGCCCGGCGAGTTGCCATATCTGAGAGACCGGCTCGCCGAAACTCGCGCCTTCAAGGCGTGGCCATTCGGGACCGGGCGGATTCCATTCGGCCGTGTGCGTCTTGATGAAATCCAAGATCGGAACTCCGGGGAAGAACCATTCTCCGTGGCTCCGTGCCGCCGCGAAGAATCGATGGATCTGCCTTTCGAGGCCCATCGTCCCGATGATGAAGCCTAATCGCCTGAGCTGAACTGGGCATGAAACTCGATGGCTGGACAACCTAACTTCTGGGTAATCCCGGCTGAAGCCGATCTTGATCAGGTGGCCGGGGTCGGCCTGGATGAAATACACGAAACCCTTGGCATTCGAGCCCGTCTGGCGCATGCAAGCGATCTCCGAATTCGAGTTACGAATCCCGTCACGATTGCGACACTATTGGTGTTGTTTCAGGACCAAGATTTGGGATATAACGGTGAATTCCGGCAATTTTGCATTTCCTACAATCTCGTCGCGTTCCCCGTAACACGTTTACCAGTAACAATTTGTGGATCGGGCGTTGCATTGAATGGTGTACAGTATGATCTTATCGTATACCTTCAAAGAATTTTGACTGCGCGCGTCTATGACGTGGCAATCGAATCCCCCCTGGAGTTGGCTCCCAAATTATCGAGCCGATTGAATAGCCGGATCTGGCGGAAGCGAGAAGACACTCAACCCGTTTTCAGCTTCAAGCTACGGGGCGCCTACAACAAGATGGCCCGGCTCTCCCCCGAGCAGCTTGCGCAAGGGGTGATCTGTGCATCGGCCGGCAATCATGCCCAGGGCGTGGCACTGAGCGCCCAGCGACTCGGCTGTCGGGCCGTCATCGTGATGCCCATCACAACTCCGGAGCTGAAAATCGAGGCGGTCCGAGCGCGGGGCGGAGAAGTCCTGCTCCACGGCGAAAGCTACTCGGATGCCTACCTCCATGCGATGGACCTGGCAAATCAGCATCAGTACACGTTCGTCCATCCATTCGATGACCCCGACGTGATCGCCGGCCAGGGGACGATCGGCATGGAGATCCTGCGACAGCACCAGCATCCCATCCATTCCGTCTTCGTGGCGATCGGGGGAGGTGGATTGATCTCGGGGGTTGCGGCCTACATCAAGGCCGTGCGTCCCGAGATCCGGATCATCGGCGTCCAGATGACCGATTCCGACGCCATGGTTCGATCGGTCCGGGCCGGCAAACGCATCCAGCTTGATGAGGTGGGGCTGTTCTCCGATGGCACCGCCGTCAAATTGGTCGGGGAGGAGACCTTCCGGCTGACCCGGGCGCTGGTCGATGACTTCGTCCTGGTCGATACCGATGCCGTCTGTGCGGCGGTCAAGGATGTTTTCGAAGACACGAGGAGCATCCTCGAACCTGCCGGCGCGATGGGGGTCGCCGCGTTGAAACAGTACATCGGCCGGAACAATCTCAGCGGGCAGACCCATGTCGCCATCACTTGCGGCGCCAATATGAATTTCGACCGGCTCCGATTCGTCGCCGAACGATCCGAGGTCGGCGAGGAGCGCGAAGCGCTGTTCGCCGTCACCATCCCCGAGGAGCGGGGGAGTTTCAAAAGGCTCTGCGAATTGATCGGCCGCCGCAACCTGACCGAGTTTAACTATCGCATTTCCGATGCGAACGAAGCCCATGTCTTCGTGGGGCTCGCCACCGGGCATCGTGGCGAGGCCGCGGA
>CALKTZ010000742.1 GCA_937997355.1 uncultured Planctomycetales bacterium
GAAGAGAGACTTGCCCGCGCTCACGGCAGCGAGCTTTTCCGGCTCATGCGGCAACGAAACCCGCGGCGCCGGCAGGCTGCGGACGTAGTTGGTCAGCAGGGTGCATTGCTCTTCGGTCAGATCGACCCCCCTGGCTTCGTGGTCCTGCTTCCCGAGTGGCGTCGCTTGCGGGCGGCCCGGATTGGAAAGGCCCAATTCATTGGCGCAGGCGGCCTTCACGAAATCGGAAAGGGTGGCGAATTCGAGCTTCCAGCCGAAGCGGCCGATCCGGTTGTCGCTGAGCCTCGTGACCCGGCCTCGGATCTTCGGATCCTTGGCGTGATTCAAGCCGGCCAGCCGCGCGGCGGTGGAGTGCTCGCGTTGATGGCTGATGATCGCGTCGTTGGAGATGGCGTCGATCAACCCGTTCCCGAACAAGGCCGGCGTGTTGCGCTGGGTGACGACCACCTCCGGAGAACGACGGCGGGTGCGATCGGTCAGGACCGAGAGGGGGATCGACGGCTGATTGGGTAGCGTCGGATGAATCAGGCTGAGGGTTTCCTGGAATTTGGGGCTGATCGCCTTCAAATGGACGACTCCCGACTGGGGGAGCTTCTTGGGATGGGGAGAAACCAGCCCATAGACCGTCACGTTCTTGCTGACGGGCCCTCCCCCGCCGGCCCCACCTTGATTGTGGCATTCTACGCACGAAGAGGCGTTGAACACCGGCCCCAGGCCGTCCCCGCCGGTCATCGGATCGTTGGAGGACCACTGGCGGACGAACAGCTCGCGCCCCTGCCTCGATTCCTCCGAGGAAACCGCCATGGTTCCCCCCGAGAAGAGGGATTCAGACAGCTTCCACGCGGGAATCAGTGAAAGTGCCAGCACGATTCCGTGTGCCGGGCGCAATCGGACGATCGCGGCCATGGATGGCTCCTTCTCGGGCAGGCTCGATGGAGTTGATCAAAGGAAGATCGACGGGATTGACCGGGAAGCGATTCCACCCGATCGGGATCGTTTTGAGTAGGCCGACGATCGAGATTATTTCGATTGCGGAGGAGTTCCGGACGATTTCTTGCGCGTCTTGTCGCCGGTCATTTCGTCCAGCAAGGAGCGAACTTCATTCGCCTGGCTGGGTTCCAGCGGGTGAGACTTCAGCAAGTGGAGGACCAGGAGGCCCGGCTCTCCTTGATAAAGCTTGTCGACCAGACTCGTGAGCCTTTTCTGGCGGACCTCCTGAGAGGAGATCGCCGGCCGATAAACGAACGCCAGCTCACTGCGGTCGCTCGTGACCAACCCCTTGCTTTCGAGCCGATCCAGGAGGGTTGCCACGGTGGCGTACGACCATTGCCTACCGGACGCCCTGAGGGTGTCCAGGCACTCGCGAACCGTCGCCTGATTGCGGGTCCAAAGGACCTTGAGGACATCGAGTTCCGAATCCGGAATCGTGGGGGGACGTTTGGCCATGATCGGTCTTCTCGGCTCGACGGAATGCCGTCAAACGAAAAATTATCGATGATGATGATTGAAGCGATGAGCAGAGGAAAAGACTGCAAAATGTCGTTTGATCGCGTCGAGGTCCGTGTATCCTAAGACACTTGTCTCATGAGGTCAAGTCTCAGAGGAGGATTTCACCTCGGATTCCTCCTTATTTTACCTAGGAGCGCCCCATTCCTCACGGAATCATGTCCCTATTTTTGGCGTTCCATTCACGCGGATCGGGGCCAAGACGATCGACGATCGAGATTCGAACCTATGCTTCAACTGAGAATCCACTCCAAATCCATGGGTTTTCGGTGGTGTTCACGGTTGTACGGGATATCACGAGAAAGCACTTTTCAAAAAAAACGCCGCTGAAACGGACATTCTGGAGCACCCAAGCACTGTTCTCGCCATATCCCGAGGAGTAGAATGATCCTCGTCAGGCCAATCCCCGCCTCAGGGTGGATTCGGACCTTTCCGACGATTCGTTCCACAATTTCCGCATGAAGCAGA
>CALKTZ010000743.1 GCA_937997355.1 uncultured Planctomycetales bacterium
GGCCCTCGATGTGCGCCGTGGGCTCGCCGTCGGTGATGACGATGATCTGCTTGTTGCCCGCCGCCTGGCGGAGCAGGTGGCTCCGCGCCAGCCGGAGCCCGGCGTGGATGTTCGTGAAGTGTTGCGGCACACGGCCCGCCGGCTGATCCAGATCGAACCGCAGATGGACGCGACTGTTGTAGATGCTGACCGGCTTGGGGGCCGAGTTGATCAACTCTCGCTCATTCATCTTGTTGGCGAAGGTATAAAACCCCACCATCTGGATCGTGTCCTGGGAATACTGGGCGCGGACCATCGCCTGCAAGGCCAGGGCGACTTTCTTGGTCGTATAGTACTTCCCGTAACGCCCCATGGAACCGCTCATGTCGATCAGGACGACCGTCGCGCAACGGGTCTGATACTCGGTTTCGTGGACGACGTAGTCGTCGTGGGCAAGCTTGATCGGCACCCCCCCACCCTGCCGGATGTAGGCGTTCTTGAGGGTCTCGTGCATGTCGAGGTGGGAGAGGGAGTCGCCAAACACATAAGGGCGTGTATCCTCGATCGGGACCGTTCCACCCCCCTTGAGATGGGTTTCATGCCGGCCGAGCCCGTCGCGGCGGAACGTCTGGAACAGGTCGTTCAGGGTCTTATCCTGGACCCGGCGCAGCCCCCTCGGGGTGACCCGCCATTTCCCTTCCTCGTCGCGCTCGATGAGGCCCTGATTCTCGATCATCTCGATGACGTCTTGCATGTCGTCGTCATCGATGTCGTCGAGATTCTGGAGGACGCTATCGCCGTACTGGAGCAGATACTCCGAGATCTGGTCGAAGACCTTGTCGGCGGACTGGGGGGCGAATTCTTGCGAACCGTCCCACTTGGAATACTCGAAAAGTGGCATGCCCGGCCCCCGTTAGCGCCGGTAGGAGGTTTCCCCCCCCTTGGCGGTCTTGTTGAGCTTGTTGTTGACGTGGAGCCCTTCCAGGATGAACTCGGCGACGCTTGCCGCGGCGGCTTCCTTCGCCTCGGTTTCCTTGAGGTCGGGGAAGAATTTCTCCGAGAGTTCTTCCGCCCGTTTGCGAAGGCCCGGCACCTTGGCGATCCGCTCCAGCACTCCCCTCGCCGAGAGGGAATCGCCGATTTCCACGCTCTGCCCCGACTCGAAATGTCCCACGATCGGCCGGAACTCGCGGGCATCGAGATGATGGACGAAGATGTTCTTCACCGCCTCGTCGATGATGCGCTGGATCAGCTTGTCGTCGTTCCCTTCCTCGTCGACCATCGTCAATTCGAGCTTGCCGCGCGAGCTGGCCGTGGCGAACGAGAGGTCTGAGACCCGGGGGATCGTCCATCGCTCATTCTGAAGGATCGCCCGCCGCTCGGCATTGGAGACGACGTTTTCGAGGTTGGCGATCGACATCCGGACCGAGACGCCCGACTGCTGATTGACGTGCGGCGAGGTCCTCGCGAGCCGCGAAACCTCCTCGACAATCTCCTTGACGTAGATCGGCACCGCCACCGAAGGATGCTCGGCCGGCTCGCCTTCGCTCGGCTTGCGATCCAGCCAGGCGTTCTGGTCGTTGATCGCGATGCCGAGCTCCCGGGTCAGCGGGTAGTGGGTCCGCACGACGGAGCCGATGCGGTCCTTGAGGGGAGTGACGATCCGGCCGCGATTGGTGTAGTCCTCGGGATTCGCGGAGAAGACCATGCAGATGTCGAGATTGAGCCGGATCGCGTAGCCTCGAATCTGGATGTCGCGCTCTTCGAGCACGTTGAAAAGCCCGACCTGGATCTTGGGGGCGAGGTCGGGAAGCTCGTTCATGCAGAAGATGCCCCGATTGGTCCTCGGGATGAGGCCGAAGTGGATCGTCTGCTCGCTTGAAAGATAACGCCCTTCGGCGTGCTTGATCATGTCGATCTCGCCGATCAGGTCGGCAATCGTCACGTCGGGAGTCGCCAGCTTCTCGTGATAGCGGGACTCGGCGGCAACCCAATCAACCGGAGTGGCGTCTCCTTCCCTGGCGACCCGTTCTCGGGCGAACTGGGAGATCGGCGCGTAGGGATGGTCGTTGATCTCGGAGCCTTCGACGATCGGCATCCAGTCGTCGAGCAGGTGGACCAGCTGGCGGAGCATCCGGGTCTTCGCCTGGCCGCGAAGCCCCAGGAAGAGCATGTCGTGCCTGGAGAGGATCGCATTCTGAATTTGGGGTACGACGGTCTCCTCGTAGCCCAGAATGTCGGGAAAGAGGGGTTCCCCCGCGCGCATCTTGCGGACCAGATTCCGTCTCATCTCGTCCTTGACCGACTCCATTCGGTACCCACTCGCGCGTAGCTCTCCCAGGTTCCGGGGGCGGTCCATCGTCATCGTGGATCTCTCAAGGTGTAATCGGCGGGCGCAACGTGCCTTTGGACGTTTCCAGAGTCATGCTAGGCGGCGACCCGGGGGAAGTCAACGAACGGAGCCAATCCGTGCCGTGTCCCTCCGATGACGCAAAAGTTCTTTACGAGGGGAACAATCGGCTCACGCTTTCGCGGCGATGGATGGAGAGGATCGCCTCGGCGAAAAGCTCGGAGACGCTGATGATCTTGATGCAAGGGGGGAGGGGTTCGTAGCGATAACTGATGGTGTCGGTCAGGACGAGTTCCTTGATCGGGCTATTGGCGATCTTCGCGGCGGAACCCCTGGAAAGAATCCCGTGCGAGACGCAGGCGTAGATGTCCCTGGCCCCCCGCGCCTTGCAGGCCTTGGCCATCTCGATCAGGGTCCCGCCGGAGATCGTGAAGTCGTCGACGACCAGGACGTTTTTCCCCTCGACGTCCCCGACGATGCTGAGGAGTTCGGCGTTCTCGTCATGCTCGCGCCGTGCCTTGTTCCCATAGACGACGGGAGCATGATCCATCAATTCGGCGAACTTGTAGGCCTGCTTGCCGAATCCGGCGTCGGGCGCCGCGACGACCAGATCGGGGATATTCTTCTTCTTGAAATAGTCGACGAGCACCGGCATGGCATAGAGGTGATCGACGGGGATCTTGAAAAACCCCTGGATCTGAGGGCTGTGGAGGTCGAGCGTCAGCACGCGGTCGGCCCCGGCGGCCTCGATGCAGTCGGCGCAAACGCGCGCACGGATCGAGACCCTCGGCTCGTCCTTCTTGTCTCCCTTGGCGTAGGAGAAATAGGGGATGACGGCCGTCACCTGCGTCGCGCTGGCTCGTTTGAACGCATCGATCCAGAACAGGAGCTCGACCAGGTTGTCATTCACCGGGTGCTCGGTCCCCTGGATGATGAAGACATCCCGGCCTCGCACGTTCTCAAGCACGCGGACGAAGACATTCCCCTCGCTGAAGACCTTGGTTTCCGACTTCGCCAGGGTCGTCCCCAGGTGATTGCAGATCGATCGGCCCAGCGCCGTGCTGGCGCTCCCCGCGAAGACCTTGAGCTCGCCGTAAGGGTCGGTCTTCTTCGAAGAATCCTCTTCGAGGCAAATCAGCGATTTATCCATGCTCACGATCAATGCCCCGAATTCTGGGATCGCGGCTCACCTTGTCGGGATTCACAACGAATCCAACGAACAGGCGCATCCTCGCGCCGATCCCGGTTCGTCCAGTCGGTTGGTCCGAATCGGCTCCATTTTACTGACTCCCAACCGTCGAAAGAAGAAGTCCCAACCGTTGGGTGGAGCGATTCCGGAGAATCTTCGGGCAAGGCCGGCGGCGGGCTCCCCCCTGTCTGGCCGGCCGATTCCGATTACAATGCCTGACGTTCGTACCGCTTTGATCGACTCTCCGCCTATCCTTCCTTCACCCCCGGCGATCGACCGCGAGCCGGCCGATTTCCCGAGCGAGAGGATTCTGGGAATGCCATTCTTCAATTCGACCGGAAGGTCTCGAGCGCGCTCGACCGCCCTGATCATGCTGATCGGCGTCGCGGTCGGCTCGGCGTCCTGGCAGTTCGCGCAGTCTTACCGCAACTCATTGTCCGGTAATTCTTTGGCCCTCTCCGAAACGGATCGGAAGGTGATCCCCGTGAGTTATCGGCAGGAACCAGAGCCGAGCTTTGTCGGCGCGGGCGGTTGGATCA
>CALKTZ010000744.1 GCA_937997355.1 uncultured Planctomycetales bacterium
AGGGTCGGCCCGACCTTCTCCTCCTGGAGCGGGACCGGGTTGAGGCTGGCCGGCAGGCTCCCCGCCTGGAGGATGTTGATCAGGTGCTGCATCTCCTTGGCCTTGAAGCCGTTGGAGCCGCCGTTGATGATGCCGGAATCCCGGATCTCGGATTGCAGGGCCGGGGCCGACATCACCAGCCGGTCGAGGAGGATCGCCAGCTGATACTGGAAGGCGTCCCCCTCCTCGGGGAGGTGCTCGCGGGCGAGCTGGCCGAACTTGCGGGCCCCCGAGTTGTTGAACTGGAAGCCGACGGCCGGCTGGAGCTTCTCATCGGTCGTGGGGAAGGTGCGGGAGAGGTACTTGCCCGTCACGTCCTGGCGGTCGACGTTGCAGAGGATCGAGATCACCTCGCGGCCGGGGGTGATCTTGTCGCGCCGGATGATCGGGTCGTTCGCCCTCGGGGCGTTCGGGTCCCCCTCGGTGATCCGGCTCGGGTTGTATTCGACCCGGTACGACGAGATCGAGCTGAGCCCGTGCGATTCCTCCAGGGTGAGGGTGTTCCCCGAGTTCCGCTTGACCAGGACCGGGACGGTGGTCTCGGCGCCGGCGGAGTTCTTGCCGGTCAGGAAGACCTCGGAACCGGCGTAGAGGTCGCGCTTCCAGGACTGCTTGGGGTCGGTGATCGTGGTGGCGGTGAAATCGGGATTGGTGCCGGTGGAGACCTCGCCGAGCTGCGCCCACATGTAGCGGGCGGGGGGCCGATCCCGGCCGCCGGGGGCCAGGGCGCGATCGATCACGTTGCTGTCGTGCTTGCGGCTGGCGAGGATGCGGAACTCCAGCGAGCCGACGTCGGTCAGCATCTTCTTGACGTCCTCGACTTCCTCCGTGCTCGACTGCGGCAGGATGATCTCGAGCCGGTTCGTGCCGATCTGGCGGATCGGGATTTCCTTCACCCCCTGGGGGTCGGCCCGCTGCTTGAGCGCCGCGATCAGCTCGCTCATGTTCAGGCCCTTCATCGATTCCCGCTGGACCTCGTAGACGAGGATCGTCCCCCCGGAGAGGTCGATCCCCAGCTTGAGGCTGGGGAAAGGGGGCCAGGGGGGCCACATCGCGGCCAGGCCCGCCAGGATCGATCCGATGATGAGCGTGAACTTGTACCCGAACTTTTTCATGGTCGTCCCTCGAACCTCGCTCGCAATCGCCGGGTCCTGAACATGGCCGGCGGGCTTGATTCCTCTGCAAGTGAATGGATGAAATGGATGAATCCGACGCGGGTGACCGCGTCTCGATCTCAGCGTTTCGCGGCCATGGATCTGTTCGGCGCGGGTCTCCCGAACCCGCCGACCGTCAGGTCTCCACGATCTTCGCCCTCGGCATCGTCCCGTGGGAAAGGGGACAGGCACGGCGCTTCGCTTCGAGCCAGTCCCCATTCCCGCTCGGGCTCGATCGCCCCGGGTCCCGAATCCGTCATTCCTTCTCGGACGAGAGCACCTGCCCCACGCTCGACTTGGTGATCGTGATCTTGGCCCCCTTCTCGTCGTCGACCCGGAGCACCAGGCGGTCCTGGCTCGGGTCGACCGAGACGACGACCCCGTAGATCCCGGCGGCGGTCACGACCCGGTCGTTCTTCTTGAGGGCGGCGATCATCTTCCGCCGCTGCTTCTCCTGGCGCTGCTGCGGCAGCAGGATGAGGAAATAGAGGGCGACGAACGCCGGCAGCATGATGGTGAACATCCCGGTGAGTCCGTTGGCGGACCCGCCCCCCCCATCCTGGGCAAACAGCGGCGCGATCGAGAACCAAGATTCGGGCATGATGAAGATCCGTGATTCCTAACGAATAAACTCCGGGGGATCGTCGCGTGGGCTGCCCGGATCGGATTGGAGGCACCGGGTGCCACGGGTCGAGTCGAAACGACCCGTGCCGCGCGGAGCATTGCCGGTTCACGGGCCGTTTCGACCCGCGGCACCCAACTTCGAGCCTTCGGCGGCCGGATCCTCGGCCCGAACGGCTCACAACACCGCAACTTAGGATCAAGATGCCGGCGATCGTCCCGCGACCCGTCAATCTGCACTTTAACGGTTAGGGTCCTAACGCTTCAAGGACTTCTCTCCGGAACAGGACAAACCGACCCTCCCGGATCGCCCGGCGAATCTCCCGGGTGAGGCGTTGAAGATACGCGACGTTGTGAATCGAGGCCAAAATCGGCCCCAGCATCTCCCTGGCGATGAACAGATGTCTCAGATAAGCCCGGCTGAACCGCCGGCAGGCGAGGCAATCGCACCCTTCTTCCACGGGTCGTTCGTCCCGCGCGTGGCTCGCGTTCCGCAGCTTGACCGGCCCCTTGCTCGTCAGGCAGGTGGCGTTTCGGCCGTTGCGGGTCGGCAGCACGCAGTCGAACATGTCGATGCCGGTGTCGACGGCGTTCAGGATATCCTGGGGGCGTCCCACCCCCATCAGGTAGCGGGGGCGATCCTCGGGGAGCAGGTGGGTGGTGGCCTCCAGGGCCAGCCGGACCTCCTCGCGCCCCTCGCCGACGCTCACCCCGCCGACCGCGTAGCCGTCGAAATCGAGCCGCTTCAGGGCCTCCACGCACTCGCCGCGGAGGTCGGCATGGGCCCCCCCCTGGACGATGCCGAATAGCGACTGATCGGGGCGGGCGTGGACCCGCCGGCACCGCCCGGCCCAGTCGATCGTGCGGCGGACGGCGTCGGCGACCACCTCCTTGGAGGCGGGGAGGGCCGGGCAGTGGTCGAGGCACATCGCCACGTCGGCCCCGAGGGCCTCCTGGATCGCCACGGCGCGCTCGGGGGTGAGGTCGAGCAGGCGGCCGTCGAGATGCGAGCGGAACGCCACCCCCCGGTCGCTGATCTTGCTCCGGGCGGCCAGGCTGAAGACCTGGAAGCCCCCGGAATCGGTCAGGATCGGGCCGTCCCAGTCCATGAACCGGTGCAGGCCCCCCAGGGCGGCGACGGTCTCCTCGCCCGGCCGCAAGGCCAGGTGATAGGTGTTGGCCAGGATCATCCGGGAGCCGGTCTCGCGAATCTGGTCGGGGGTGAGCCCCTTGACCGTCGCCTGGGTCCCCACCGGCATGAACACCGGGGTTTCCACCTCGCCGTGCGGGGTTTCCAGGACCCCCGCCCGCGCGCCGGTGCCGGGCTCCCGGGCAAGGGTCCGGAACCGGACGGGCCGGGTTGTGACGAGGGAATCGGAGTCGGGGAGCACGGAGGAACTCAAAAACCAGGATGGAATGGCTGAAACCGCATTGTTCTGTATTGGCTCGGGGGCGGTCTCATGCCTCGCCGAAACCCGCTTTCCTGATCGGTGAGGGTCTCCCGACCCCACCGAAACGACCGACCGTCAGGTCCCCGAAACCAATCCGTCCCCCTTGCCAAGGGGGACTATAGGGGGTGGATTCGGCAATGGCTTCGCATCAGAAAGAACTCCCCCCTGAATCCCCCCTCCGAGAGGGGGGACATGCTTTCATGCCGAGCCGATGATATTTCCGGGTGCCACGGGTCTTCGTACGTGTTGAGCGGGGGGGAGGATCTGTTCGGCGCGGGTCTCCCGACCCCGCCGAAACGCCCGACCGCAGGTCTCCCGATCGTTGCTGTTTGCACTGGCCCGCGAAAAAAAGGGACCGGCACGGCGCTTCGCTCCGAGCCGGACCCTTTTCCGCTCTGGCCGATCGTTCAAATCCGATGGGCTCAGTCGTTGCGGAGCTTGAGCCCCATGGCGGTGAGCTTCTCGCGGACCTCGTTGAGCGAGGTCACGCCGAAGTTCTTGCATTCGAGGAGGTCGTCGCCGGAGTGCTTGGCCAGCTCGCCGATCGTCTGCACGTTGAGCTTGCTCATGCACTTGCGGGCGCGGACCGAGAGGCTGAGGTCGGCGATCGGCTTGTTGAGCAGCGCCTGGATCTCGGGGGGGACTTCCTGGAGCGGCTCGGAGGAGCGGTGGTCGGGGCTCCCGCCGACGCTCGCGGCGACGGCCCCCGCGGCGACGCGGTCGCCCCCTTCGAGGGCCATGCCGAGCCGGACCCCCTTCGACCCCATCATCTCCTTGATCTCGGAGAGGGAGGTTTCGCCGAAGTTCTTGCTGGCCAGAAGCGCCATCTCGGTGGTGCGGGTGAGGTCGCCGAGCGTCCGGATGTTCATCTTGCGCAGGCAGTTGCGGCTCCGGACCGAGAGCTCGAAGTCGGTGACCGGGATTTCGAGGAGCTGCTTGAGGACGGTGTAACCCTTCTCGGCTTCCTCATCGTAATACATCCCCTTGCTGGCGAGGCAATCCTTGGCGAAGAGCCGGGCGCGGGGGTGGTTGGGGTCGTAGTTGAGGACCTGGCGGTAGCAGTTCTCGGCCTCGCGGAACCGCATCTCATCCTCGTAGAGGATGCCGAGGTTCACCCAGGCGGCCAGGGGGACCGGCGGGTGCTCGGTGCATCGCTTGTAATAGTCGATGGCGGTATCGTCGTTGCCGTGGAGGTCGTTGATATAGGCCAGCTCGAACAGGGCGCCGTTGTGATCCTTGTCGGCCGCCAGGGCCTTCTCGAACTCGGCGGCGGCCTTCACCAGCTCGCCGTCGTGAGACAGGATGCTCCCCTGCTGGAAGTGGTATTCGGCCGACGAGACCCCTTGCTTCTCCAGCTCGACCAGGAGCTTGCGGGCCTCCTCGATGTGCCCCCCGCGGCGCAACGCCCCGGCGCGGTGGAGGGTGGCGGCCTTCGCCTCGTAGTTGTGCTTCGAGGCTTGCAGGAATGCCTGCGCGGCGTCCTGCCAGCGCTGCATATTCTCCAGGGCGATCCCCTGGAAATAGTAGGCCATCCCCATCTCGCCCACCTTCTTGAGATGGTCGAGCCCGGAGTGATAACGCCCCAGGAGGACTTCGCCGACTCCGAGGCGGAGATGCGTCTCGGGCTTGGTCGGCTTCTCCCCCTTCTCGCGATCGATGATATTGGCCACCGATTCGCGGAGGGTTCGATAACGCGACGGGTCGCGGTTGAGCAACTCACGCAAGTCGGCCACCGCCGAAGTGTCAAAGGGAGTGCGATCCATGATCGCTCGTACGTCGGTGGTCATCATCTCGGCCATGCTGTCCTGTCTCCATCTGACCTGACTCAGTCGCTCCGTGTCGAGCGTGGTGGAACAGAACAACTTAACAAACTCGGCACACTTCTCCAAGAGGCACATCCGACGATGTCATCGCGCCCATCACCCTCAATGCCCCTCCAAAAAGGGGACATTCTCGATATTTCCCAATTTTGGGCAAAATAGGACAGAGCGGCTCGCCGAAACCGAAAGGGACACCCCGGGCGTCCGTCAGCCGAGCAGCGCGGGGACGATTTTGGCCCGGGTCACTTCATGGTCGGTGAGGCTGTCGGCGCGTCCCTCGTGGGGATAGGTCAGCTTGCGGTGGTCCAGGCCGAGGGCGTGGAGCAGAGTGGCCTGGAGGTCCTGGACGGTCACGACGTCGGTGACGGATCGATATCCGAAGTCGTCGGTCGAGCCGTGGACATACCCCCGCTTGAACCCGCCGCCGGCCAGCCAGAGTGAGAAGGCATGGCGATTGTGGTCGCGGCCGTCCTTCCCCTGCGAGACCGGCAAGCGGCCGAACTCGCCGGTCCAGAGGACGATCGTGTCGTCGAGCAACCCTCGCTGCTTGAGGTCTTTCACCAGAGCCGCGGAGGGCTGATCGGTCCGGGCGCAGAGCGACCGCAGCGATTTGGCGTTCTGGCTGTGGGTATCCCAGGGCTGGAAGTTCAGGAAGAGCTGCACGAACCGGACCCCCCGCTCGATCAGGCGGCGGGCGATCAGGCAGCGCGTGCCGTATTCGCGGCTCTCCTCGCGGTCGAGGCCGTACATCCGCTTGGTCGCGGCCGACTCCCCGGAGAGGTCGATCGCCTCGGGGACCGCCGACTGCATCCGCGCGGCCACCTCGAAGTTGGCGATCCGCGCCTCAAGCTCGGAGTTGCCCGGATAGTGCCCCAGGTGGGACCGATTCAGCTCGTTCAGGAACTGGAGCTGGTCCCCGCGCGCCGCGGCCGACACTCCCTTCGGGGTCTCCAGATTCAAGACCGGCGAGGCTCCCGAGCGGAACGGGGTTCCCTGGTGGATCGCCGGGAGCCAGCCGCTCGACCAGTTCCGCACGCCGTCGACCGGCAGGCCGCCGGGATCGGTGAGCACCACGTAGGCGGGGAGGTTGTGATTCTCCGAGCCGAGGCCGTAGATCGTCCAGGCGCCGAGGGTCGGCCGCCCGGCCAGGATCTTGCCGGTGTGGATCAGCCGCAACGCCGCCTCGTGGTCGACCGACTCGGTCGTCATCGAGCGGACCATCGTGATGTCGTCGACGATCTCCGCCAGGTGCGGCAGAACCTCGCTGAGCACCATCCCGGAT
>CALKTZ010000745.1 GCA_937997355.1 uncultured Planctomycetales bacterium
CGGGACAGTCCCCTACGCCTCGCCAAAATCGAGTGGTGTACCCGGTTCCGCGCGGATCTTCGAATCGGGGGACGCCGAGAAGCGGCGCGATCACTCGACGACGCGGACATGCTGGACGCGATTCTTGTCCAGCCAGGAGAGGAGGGTCTCTTGCTCCTCGGTCAGCTCGACCTCGGTGATCTTCTCGGTATCGAGGGGTGAGATGATGTCGATCACCCCTTCGGTCAGCCACTTCGCGACATCCGCGCGGGAGATCCAGTATTCCTTCTCGCCGAGCCTGGGGATGCCGGGGGAATCGGCGGGGGTCATGAAGTAAACGAGCTGCGATCTCAAGCGGGACGAGAGGGGCAAGGGCGGGGTGTTGGGGTGGTCAACCGAGGCGAGGAACTGGAGTGCCATGACGGATCTTCCCTTAATTCGTTTGCTCCGAGGGCCCCTCGGTTGGGGACGCTGAGAGATGCACGTCTCATCTTAGCGATCGGGCTCGCTCGTGCCGAGATCATTCATCGTCTGAAAGGGTGATGATCACTCCAACATCGTCCCGAAGATTCCGATAAGCAACATTTTCGAGGTCCCGCGCGGCGATCGGGAAATGAGGATCGACAAATCCCGCGGCGGCGGCCTGGGTTCGGCTCGATCCGGCGGGGAGATCGGCACTCTTAAGCAAGATCAGCCGATCCGCCCCCAGCCGTTCAGCGACCCACGCCGCGATCGAATCGCTGGTGACCTCCCAACTCGCGGGCAATTCCGCCGCGGAATCCCTCGCCTGGGCCTGGAGGAAGCGCCAGGGGGCGAGGATCGGAATCACCCCGCGTTCCCAGCATGCGCGAAGCTCGTACTCATTTTCAACAATAAACGAATTGATTAGTAGATGAGCGAGGATGGCCGAGGTGAGATCGAGGGCCCGGATCGCCAGCAGGTGGGATGCGGTCACGTCGAGCCGATGGATGCGGTCGAGGTCGCGGAGGACGTCGACGCTTTTCCCCCCGCCGACGACCAGCAGGGGGCGTGTGTCGTCGCCGAGTTGTTCGTTCAAGAATCCGTGCAATCGTTCGGGCAGGTCGGGCCATTCCAGGAGGCTGCCGCCGACCTTGACGACGGTGAAAGGAGGGCTCGGGGAACTCGTCACTTGCGGGATTCTCTCGCGTTCAAGGGATGGCGGTTCGCGATCAGTTCGAGCATGGCATGGGCGCAGGCGGAGGTGGAGCCACCGTCGCTCCAGGTTTCTTTCAGGCTGATGATCCGCGTATCCGGCCAGCCGACACTTTCCGCGAGGCGGCGGGCGAGGCCAGCGTCTTCCCGGTCGCGGCGACGCGGCTCGCCACCGCGCTGTTCTCCGACGCGCTCGCCGCCAATATGTTCCTGCTCGGCCATGCCTGGCAGAAAGGG
>CALKTZ010000746.1 GCA_937997355.1 uncultured Planctomycetales bacterium
AAGCCAGTAAAATCGACCCGGTCCCGAGCCGATTCGTCCTCCAATCCTCCTTTTGAGGATCGATGCCGGGTTCCAGCGGCAAGATCTCGGATCGATCCTCTCCCCCCGCCAGCCCGCCGGAATCTTGAACCTTCGCTCCGAAAGCTCAAAATCAGGAATCATTCCGACGCGCAGGCGGCAACCAGCAGACGCGGTGCAATCGAGCCATCCCAACAGAGAGAGGCGCCAGCATGTGCGGAATCGTCGGATTCCTGGATCGATCCGGGCGAAACGCCCCGGCCACGGGTCGAATCGTCCTCAACATGCTGCGGGCGCTGGCCTGCCGGGGGCCTGACGGCGCCGGCGTCGCCATGCTCCGCGACGACTTCGAGCCGACCGGCGAGTCCTCGGAATGCTGGTCGGTCCGCATCACCCCGCCCCTCGATCTCAACGATCTGATGGGACGGCTTTCCGACCTGGGAAGAATTGGGGAGGTCCCCGGCGGCCGGACGCTCCATTCGGTCCGGTTCCGGTTTCAGCCTCAACCGGGCGTGACCATCGACGCCCTCGAACGGGCCCTGGGTGTTCGCGCGGGGGGGCTGGAGGTTTTGAGCGTGGGGAGTCGACTCGACCTCGTCAAGCAGGTCGGCTCCCCCGACGAACTTGAGGCGGCATACCCGGATGTCGACGGAGAGCCGGATCGACCTCAGCCATTCGCAGCCTTTCTGGGCGCACGGAGTTGCCGACCTGGCCTCGGTCCATAACGGCCACGTCACCAACTATCACAAGCTCCGCCGCCGCTATGAGCAGCAAGGCGTCACATTTTATACCGACAACGATTCCGAGGTCATCGGCGTCTATCTCCGGGAAAGGCTGGAGGAAGGCTGCTCCTTGCTGGAAGCCATGACGGAGTCGATCCGGGATCTGGACGGCGCGTTCAATTATGTGGTCGCCTCGGCGGAAGGGCTCGGGATCGTCCGCGATCGTTACGGATTCAAGCCCCTCATGTTGGCCGAGACCGACAACTTTCTGGCCGTTGCTACCGAGGAGATCGCACTGCGACGGACGTTGCCGGGATCGTATCGGGTCCAGGAGCCTCCCCCCGGGCGTGCCCTCTTCTTTCCCGTCAATGCGGCCGAATCCGCGTTGGTGTAGGGCCTCGCAGTCCATCCCAGGTTTTTTGATCGGCCGTCCGCGAGCAACGGGCTCGGGATCGAAGCGGTTCCGACTTCAACAGGAAGCCTCCTTTGGAAATCCAAACGCAAACCGCCCCGACCTTCGATATCGACTGCGCCGAGTTGACCACCCGGGCGATCAATCGCGCGATTCGCGATGCGGCCGCCGCGGGGTCAACCTCGATTCGTCTGCTCCATCCGGGAGCCCGGCACAATCTGGGCGTCGCGCTCCCGGAGGGGTTCCGCCTCTCGATCGAGGGGAGCGCCGGCTATTACGTGGGGGGCCTGAATGACGGCTCGACGATCGAGGTTCACGGCAGCGCGGGCTGGGGGGCGGCCGAGAGCATGCGCGACGGGACGGTCGTGATCGATGGCGATGCCGGCAACGCCGTGGCCGCGTCGATCCGGGCGGGGACGGTCGTCGTCCGGGGAAACGCCTCCACCCGGGCGGGGATCGCCATGAAGGGGGGGCTCTTGCTCGTCGCGGGGGACGTCGGCCCGATGGCGGCGTTCATGATGCAGAAGGGGGTCCTCATCATCTGTGGCGATGCCGGCGACGGGCTCGCCGACAGCATGTACGCCGGCACCGTCTTCCTCGCGGGCCAACACGGCGAGCTTGGCGGGGATGCCGTCGAAGAACAACCCTCCGATGAGGATCTCCGATTCATCGAGGAAGCCCTGGCCCGTTGGAACATCCCCAGGCCGGCGGGGGCGTTCCGGAAATTCGTCGCCGGCAAGAAGCTCTGGAACTTCCAGCAATCCGAGATCGGCCTCTGGCGAAGTGCGCTCTGAATTCTCTTGTCGCTCGTCTCGCGTTGTTTATCCGCAGGGTCAAGCCAACCATGCCATCCATCCGATCGATCGTCTCACTCACTTGCATCGGCTTGGGATTTCTCATCCCGGAACATGAGACGGTCCGAGCCGAGGATACGTCGAGCGGAAAATCGACTCCCACCCTTCTGAAGCCAATCCCCATTGATGGCTTCGGCAGCAGCATCCATCATTGGCGGAATCTCCGGGACAAGAACCGATTCATCAAGGTGATTCCCGGCCAACCTTCCTATCGGGTCGACCAGGTCCGCGAGATCGCCGACAACATCCTCCTCTATCAGCGCGAGGATGGGGGCTGGCCGAAAGACTACGACATGACGGCCGTCCTCACCCCCGAGCAGCGGGCGGAGGTGGTCCGCACGCATTCCAAAACCGATTCTTCCTACGATAACGACAACATCCATTCGCAGGTCGAATACCTGGCGAGGTGCTACGCGCAGGTCCAGGAGCCGGAGTGGCGGCAAGCTTGCGAACGGGGGATCGACTACATCCTGAAATCGCAGTATCCCAACGGTGGATTCCCGCAGAGCTATCCCGACGCCAAGGGCTTCCATGCCCACATCACCTTCAACGACAACGTGATGATCGGAATCTTGAATGTCCTTGAAGACGCGGCCAGCAAGGCCCCTCATTTCGCCTGGCTCGACGACGCCAGACGCAAGCGGGCCGGAGAAGCTGTCCTCAAAGGGATCGACTGCATCCTCAAATGCCAGATTCGAATTGACGGAACCCTCACGGGCTGGTGCCAGCAGCACGACGAGAAGACCTACGAGGCGCGGCCGGGGCGGACCTTCGAGCTTGCCTCGATCTGCCCGCAAGACACGACCCTGATCGTGCGGTTCCTGATGCGCGAGGACCATCCGGCGCCGGAGATCCTGGCGGCCACCGATGCGGCGGTCGACTGGCTGAAACGCGCCCAGCTCTCGGGCGTGCGGGTGAACAAGGTGAAAGCGCCGCCCGCGAGCTATCCCGGCCATGACGTCGATTTCGACACGGTGGTCGTCGCGAGCCCCGAGGCTCCGCCCCTCTGGGCCCGCCATTATGAGATCGGCACGAATCGGCCGGTCTTCGCCGGCCGGGACGCCGTGAAGAAGTATGCCCTGGCCGACATCGAGCGGGAACGCCGCACCGGCACTCCCTGGTACGGCAACTGGCCGGCCAAGCTCATCAACACCGACTACCCGAAGTGGCGCAAGGCCGTTTCAGATAGCCGCCCCCGATGAAAAGCATCGGCCGGGGCAATCGCTTGCCCCGGCCGACGCCGAACAGTCGACGAACCGATCGAGGGATCGATCAGTTGGACGCGACGATCGGGATGGCGACCGGCTGGCCGGCGCCGAGGAACTGACCCTGGACGCTCGCCAGCGTGTTCGCCGGGATCAGGACGAACAGCTGCGTGTTCCGCTTGAACTTCTGGCGGAGGGTGATGGTCAAGGTCTGGGTCGCGGCGTCGTAGGAGACCCTGCGGATCGCCGCGAAGCGGCGGCCCTTCTTGCCGATCCGGACCTGGTAGATCTTCTTGTTGCCCGCGATCGCCGGGTTGAGCGTCGTGTTGAACTTGATCACGATGGAGTTCGACTTCGCGTTCTTCCCGGTGCTCGTGAAGATGAGCTGGGACGTGAGGACCGCGGGGTCGGGGGCCGTCGTCCGGGCGATGCTGCTGTAGCTCGAGAAGACCAGCTTGCCGTCGGGCTGGACCTCGACGTTGCCGGCGGCCGTGATCCCGGAGAGGATCGAGGTCCCGTTCGTGCCGTAAGCGTTGTTGATCCCGCCGCCGGCGAAGAAGTTGGTGAAGAACTGGCCGTAGGTGCTCCCATTCTGGCCGTTCGCCGTCCCGCCCAGGAGCAGGGTCGAGTCGGAGAGGACGTTCAGCGTCTCGCCGCTCGTGCTGAACGAGATCCCCTGCTGGACGAGGTTGAGGGTGAACTTGCTCGAGATCGCGGCGGTGGTCGACAGCCGGGTCAGGGTCGCGGTGCCGATCGTGCCGGTGATGTCGTTGTTGGAGACGTTCGACGAGCCGGCGATCACGATCTGGTTGTCGAGCACGACCACGGCGTTGCCCGTGTCGCGCTGATCGTAGCCGAGGTCGTAGCTGATCGTGGCCAGCCCGTTATTCCCGAACGAGCTGTCCTGGGCGCCCTGGGCCGTCAAGCGGGCCACGGCGATGTCGGAATTCTGGTAGGTCGTCCCGTTGATGACCACGGTGCCGACGTCGGCGTAGCCGACGAGCACGACCTTGCCGTCGGGCTGGATGGCCACGGCGTTCGCGCCGTCGTAGTTGTCGCTATTCCCGCCCTTGTCGAAGGCGACGGTCTGCTTGCCGCCCGTACCGAACGAGGTGTCGAGCGCGCCGTTCGTCGACAACTGGGCGACGGCGAAGTCCTGCGATCCCGGGATGATGTTGCCGTTGACGACCTTGCTCGGCGTGAAGGTGGAGCCGGCCACCACGATCTGGCCGTTGGGTCCGATCGCGATGCTCGTCGGGGTATCATACTGATCGCTCGTGGTCTGCGCCGTCCCGAAGTCGATCAGCCTGACGCCGCCGTCGCCGAAGGAGGTGTCGAGCGCGCCGTTCTGCATGATCCGGATCACGGCGAAGTCGTTGATCGAGAACATGCTGCCGGACGGCGTGCCGCTGGCCCGTGCGAGGATCACGAGCTTGCCGTCGGCCTGGAGCGCCGCGGCCACTTCCGTGGCTTCCAGGGTCCCCGAGCCGAACTTGAGCGACGGGACCACGAACTGGCCCCCCGAGCCGAAGCTGCCGTCCAGGGTGCCGTCGGCATTCACCCGCTGGACCAGGATGTTGTTCGTCGAGCCGAAAGGCGCCTGGTTCTGGTAGACCGTCCGGGTTCCGACCCCGAGGATCTTGCCGTCCGACTGCACGGCAACATCCTTGAGGCTGGAGTAGGTATCGGCGGTCGCCGTGCTGGCCGGGTTGGGAGTATTCGCGATCCCTCCGAATCCGAACGTCGGATCAAGGCCGAGATTCGCCATCAATTCTCGGCCTTCCAGCCCCTCGGCCACCGGCCGGAGTGAAAACTGGGCGCGACGCTTCATCGTCGCCCGACGGACCTCGTTCCGCGACCTGGTCCCGAACACGCTTCGCATCTTCATCATGGAAATCATGGTAGATTCGTTTCCCTGAGTTCAAAGTTGTGATTTCAGATCCATCCCAAGATGCAAAGAATCCCTTCAAGTCAAGTCGACTCTCACCGTCGATCGATCCGCGACGAACCACGACCACACCTCACCCGGTAACACCGGCTGGGCGGAGCGAATTCCACGTCACCGAACTTTCCGCGATGCGAAATCACAAGGTGCTCGCGGTCCAAGCCTCGACTCTCACTGGAACTTCAAACGATGGTCCCAATCATTGATGACCAACTATGAGATCCAGCTCAGCTCTTACATCGAACACTGCCAATCGGGATGAAAACATGCCTGGACCATTCGCACGGCTGAGACGAGCAAATTGACAAGGCATCCCTCGTCTAATCCGACAAATCCCGTGCGAAGCGCAAATTATCTCAAAGAAAAATCGAAAAGAAAGGTGATACTGGGGAAATTACGCAGAAAAAATCAATGGAAGCGAAAAACGAAATAAAATCGATTACCTGCAATTAGGATGTTTAACGTGGCAAGGCATATCGAGCAGATTCCATAAAAAACAGTCTTCGACAACCTGGGCAACTCACCCCAGCACGCCCGACACGGCAATTACACGCCCGTCGCCTCCAAGAAGCATTCGCGGAATTCGCGCCCGCTCGCGCCATCGAAAAAAGCTGCAAAATCGGTAACCGCGGAAAATTGACAGGCGGCGCGGGGCCGCGTACATTGATGACTCTTTTTCTCGCCCCGCAATGTCCGTTCCGCCGGTTCTTCACTATTCATTCGCTTAAATCTCGAATGCGATCGCCTTCGGGCCGGGATCAGGCCGACCGTGATCCGGGCGGTAAGTCGGAATTGCGTTGACGCCGAGAAAATCCTGACCGAACATGGGGTCGCCGAGATGCGATCTTCGTCCGGCCGATTGTCCTCCTAAGAAAGTACTCCCGATGCCCGGCGCCGATCTCTACGCCCGCGTCATCAACTGGCCCGGGCCGCTCGTACTCTCCGCGATGTTCATCACCGGGGCCGCGTTGATCATCGCCGCCACGGTGCTGCTTTCGTGGGACAAATGGAGGAACTTCGCTCGCATCCTGGGGGTGATCGGCGTCCTGATCGTGATGCTGACGCTCCTGGACATCCATGAGCAGAAGGTGGTCGATCAGCCCACCCCCGAGTTGAAGGTCGTCCGTTACAAGTTCCCGGAGGCCACGCGATTTCAGATCCGCGTCGCCCTGTTGAGCCTGCCGTTCGCGGCGACGATCGTGGCCGCCTCGATCTTCGTCTCGGGGAAACGGCGACGCCTCCTGCTGGTCCCCGGCCACCTGAAGGCCGGGCTCAAACACTTCTACAATCGGGAATACGACCAGGCCCTCGAGCAATACGATCGGGCCATCGACATCTCGCCCAATCGCGGCGAATCCTACTTCCAACGTGGTTGCGTGTTTGCCGCGAAGGGGGAACGCGACCGGGCGATCGCCGACTTCGACAAGGCTATCCAGTACGATCCCAGATTGGCCGCCGCATTCGTCAACCGCGGTCGTCTCCGCATCCAGGCCGAGGAACTCGAAGCGGCCCTGGAAGATTTCGAACGCGCGATGTCGCTCAAGCAAAGCGATCCCGCGGTCTTCCTCAATCGAGGGATTTGTTTCGCCAAATTGGGGGTGATCCCCAAAGCAATCGCGGATTTCCAGCGCGTTCTAAAGCTGACCAACCATTCCGACTTCGCCGAACCCGCCAACCGTTATCTGACAGAGCTTGGCGTTCAGGGTCTCTCCCCCCTGGAGAAAGCGTACAACAACGCTCCCTCCGAACAATCGGCCGGCACCCCGAAAGGGCCGGATGTCCTGGGCTGAGCGAGATTTTTCCGTTCTTGCGACCGATCGGTCGCCGTCGAGACGGTGATGGCTTCCATCGGCCGAGCCCGCCTCACGACAGCGAACCGCCGCGCGAACTTCCAATTCGCCATTCCGAGGTGAAGGGTCCGATGCCTGAACAAGTCGATCCCGCAACATCAACATCTCGCGAGCGTGAAGAAATGGGGGAGGTCTCCCGGCAATCCTCGGTCGGGGAGATGGCCAAGGAAATCGGCGGCGACCCCTCTCCCGTGGAGCGGTCGGGGACATTCTCGCCCGGCGTCATCGAAGACATCCAGATCAAGGCCGAACTGGCACGCTACCGAATTCGGGGGTTCGGCATCCTCCGTCCTCGCACGTGGTCGACGTTCGACGACCTCACCTTCGTCCCCGCCACCCTCACGCGCATCCCGCTCGAAGGCTATCGCGAGAAGTGTTCTACGAGGACCGTGCTCGGGACGCGCTTCGCCAAGAAGCCGATCGAGCTCGAAATCCCCCTGATGGTCACCGGGATGAGCTTCGGGGCCCTCTCACGCAATGCCAAAACGGCCCTCTCGCGAGGTGCCCGGATTGCCGGGACCTCGACCACCACGGGGGACGGCGGCATGCTCGATGTGGAGCGGGCCGAGTCTCGCCTGGTGATTTGCGAGGTCCTCCCCAGCCGCTACGGGATCAACATCCAGCATCTGCGACAGGCCGATGCCCTTGAGCTGACGATCGGGCAGGGGGCCAAGCCGGGGACCGGCGGCCTCCTCCTGGGATCGAAGGTCTCGCCCGAGATCGCCCGGCTGCGCGACCTCCCCCCGGGAGTCGACCAGCGATCGCCGTGCCGTCACCCCGACTTCCTCGGCCCCGATGACATGGTGATCAAGATCGAGGAGCTGCGGGAGGCCACCGATTGGCAGGTGCCGATCTTCGTCAAGATGGGGGCGTCTCGCGTGTTCGATGACGTCCGGCTCGCCGCCAAGGCGGGGGCCGACGTCGTCGTGATCGACGGGATGGAAGGGGGGACCGCCGCCTCTCCCGAGCTGCTCCAGGAACACACCGGCATCCCGACGCTGGCGGCGGTCTGCGAAGCCCGGGCCGCGCTCGAGGATATCGGCCTCTTCGGCAAGGTCCAGATCGTCATCGCCGGGGGGCTGCGACACGGTTCCGATTGCGCCAAGGCCCTCGCCCTCGGCGCCGATGCCTGCTACCTGGGGACCGCACTCCTGATCGCCCTCAATTGCAACAAGCCGCTCTACATCGAGGATTACAAGAAGATCGGCGCCGAGCCTTACGCCTGCCACCATTGCCACACCGGGCGTTGTCCGGTCGGCATCACCACCCAAGATCCGGAGCTGGCGGCCCGGCTCGAGGTCGACGCCGCCGCCGAGCGGGTCGCCAACTTCTTCCACGCACTGACCACCGAGATCCAGATCCTGGCCCGCGCCTGCGGCAAGAGCGACGTTCATCACCTGGAACCGGAAGACCTTCGAGCCCTGACGATGGAGGCATCGTTCATCACCGGTATTCCCCTGGCCGGCACGAACCGCGTTTTCGGCGGCGGCCCCGGATGGAAGTCCCACGGCCCGGCTCATTGACGACTCGCGGACTTATCGGCTCAGATCCTCGATGCCGAACCAGGTCAGGAGAACACGCGCCAGGGCGGCGCCCAGGGCTACCGCGATTATGCCCGCCACGACGCTCCCCACAAGATAAATGAGAGAAACGCCCACCCGCTTTTGTTCGATCAGGAGCAAGGCATCAAGGGCGAACGAGGAGAAGGTCGTGTAGCCACCGAGAAATCCGACGATGATGAACGTCCAGGCATGCGGGTGCGGCAATGTCTTCAAGAGAATCAAACTGAGCGCGCCGATCAGGAAGCAGCCGATGACGTTGATGCTGAACGTCGCCCAGGGGAACCGGGGGCTCACCCAGCCCAGCATCCAAACGCTCTGCCAGTAACGGGCGTTGACCCCCAGGACACCTCCCACGGACAGCACGGCGACTTTGGTCCACAGGTTCAACGGTCAAACCTCTCTACTCGGGGACCATCGGCGGGTCGAGGGAGATTTCGGCCTCGGGATGCGTGACCGCTCCCTGATATTTGTCGTGTAACTTCGCGAAATGGGCCGACTTCTCCCGGAGATAGTCGATGTCGGCAGACCGCGCCTGGAGGTCTCGATAGATTTTCTGCGAGTAGCTGTCCCACTTCCCGCCGTAGCATGTCTCGAAGAGATGATCCTTCTTCTCGGCGAAGTGGGCGTAAGCCCTGGCATAATCGTCATAACGATTGACGGCCGTCGAGAAGTCTTCGAGCCGTTCCCGACGAGCCCGGGCCTTCGAGATAAAAAACAGGCTGACGGCGATCACGATCAACGCGAGGGCCGGGCTGGCCAGGGCGATTCGTTTCGCATACCGCCGCATGCCGCATCCTCCCGATACGAACTCCCGTCCCCGCGCGGATCGCAATCCTCGCCCTCAGAGGTCATGCCGGGGCGATGACCCCCTTCTTGAGGATCAAGTTGCCGTACAAGGCGGTCTCGCCGGTGGCCACGACGCCGAAAGCCATCTTGGCCCGCTCATAAAAGGCGAATCGCTCGACCCGCTCGATCGTGATATGTTTCGCCTCGGCGCTATCGAGCAACCGCTGAAACTCGTTCCAAACGGGGGCGGCCTCGGCCGGCTTATCGACGCGCTGCATCACCGCGGCGGGGGCCTCGACGAAGGAGTCGAGCGGGAAGAGTTGCAGGATCGCTTCCAGGATCGCCGGCACGCCGTGCCCATCGGCTCGGACCAGTCGCCTGGCGATCGCCGTCGCGGGGAAATTGGCGTCGGCGAGGACAATTTCGTCGCCGTGTCCCATCTGGGCGATCAGATAGAGGAGGTCGGGTGAGAGGATCGCCGGGATGCGCTTCAACATGGTAAAAGATCCTGGGCTTCTGGGTGAATCGGAGAGTTTCGACCAGGATACTCGCTCCGAAGCCGAAAGTCAGTCGTCGGCTCAGGTCATTTGCCGATGCAAAACTTCCGGAAGACCCGATCGAGGATATCGTCGGTGACGACCGCGCCCACCACCTTCCCGAGCTCATCGATCGCCAGCCTCAAATCCAGGGCGACCAGCTCATCCCCCCCCACCATCCGGATCGTCTCCGAGGCGGTGCGGAGCGCGCGGGCGGCCTGATACAAGCTGTCTCTGCAACGGGCGCCGGTAGTCGTCGAGAGATCCCCTTCCACTTCTTGCCCACGAATCCGCCGCGCGATCTCCAGCCGCAGCTCGGCGATCCCGGCTCCGGTCGCCGCGCTGGTGTCCACCCCCAATCCGCGGCTCGGCGTTTCGAGTGAGCGAGGGACTAAATCGCACTTGGTCCGGACCCGCAACACCGTCCGATCCGCCATCGCCGCCGAGTAAGCCTCCTCCTTGACTAAATCGGAAGCGGCCGGGACGCATTCGAGCACCAAATCCGCGCGTTCAACCTGGTCGGATCGGAAAGATTGCGCCTGATCCTCGATGGCGTCGCGGGCCTCTTCATGGCCGGCGGTGTCGACGAATTCGACCGCAAGGCCGTCGCAATCGCCGATCGCCGTGAGGTAGTCGCGCGTGGTGCCGGCGATCGGCGAAACCAGGGCGTGATCGTCCCCCACCAGGATGTTGAAAAGCCGGCTCTTGCCGGCGTTGGGGGCACCCATGAGGACGACTCGCGGCTTGCCATCGGGACGTTCGCGCGATCGAAGCCGATCGGCCAGGGTTTCCAGGTCGTGCGCGGAGACTTCCAGGCTTTGGGCCAGATGGTCGCGGCCGAGAGGGTCGACGTCGGGCTCCTCGGCGAAGTCGAGATTGGCCTCCAGATGTGCGACGAGATCCAGGAGCTGTTCCCGAAGCTCATGGATCGGCCCATGGAGCCCGCCGGCAAGCTGTTTCAGCGAGGCTTCAAGCTGGGCCGGATTGCGCGCCTCGATCACGCCGAGCACCGCCTCGGCGCGGGTCAGATCAATCCGCCCCGACAGGAAGGCCCGGAGCGTGAACTCTCCCGGCTCGGCATGTCGCGCCCCTCGGTGCAGGCAATGAGCCAGCAAGAGATTCATGAGGGGCGGGGAGCCGACGGTATGGATCTCGGCGAGGGCCTGGCCGGTATAGGTCCTCGGCGGGGTCCAAAGGGAAATCAAGACCGGCAGGAGCGGACGCAAGCCATCGACTCGGAGCGTCCCCGAGCGGACTTCCGCGCGGACAGGGCGAGGCTTCTCAACATCGGCCAAGAATCCGGAAAGGGCGATCGTCCAGGCATCCGGACCCGACAGGCGGACGATCCCCCGCGCCCCGGCTCCCGCCGGGCTGGCAATCGCCGCGATCGTGTCGTTGGGGTCAAGCATCAGTCCGGAGCGGCGCAATCGCCGCTTCCGATTCCATGGGCGGGAATCCCCCGCCCGATGACCAAGGACGAATCATCTCCGTCCGGGGCGAGGCCGTGGGCGTCCTCGATCCCTGTCCCGTTCCGGTTCATTGCCCTTGTCCCGGTCTTTCCGATTGGGGTCCGCGTTTTCGAGGGCCTTGCGGTAGGTGGGATCCTTCCGCGCTTCTTCGAGGACCTTCTCCCAGAACTGGGCGAATCGCCCCGGAGGCTTGGTTGGAGCCCCGGATGCCGATCCTCCCTTGCCCCCCTTCGCGAGTGAGGAATGGCCATCGCCATTGCCTTCGATCGCAAGGTTCGCCGCGGCCTTCTTCTTCTGGAGCTTGGGAATCAACAACCGCTCCCCAATCGACCAGAGGCTGCTCGTGATGAAATAGATCCCGAGCCCGGCGGGGACCTTGTAGAACATGACGGCCATGAAGAGCATCATGTACTTCATCATCTTCTGGTTCATCTCCGCCTCGGGCGTCGTCGGAGGGGGAGAGAAGAGCTTGGTCTGGATCAGCATCAGGCTGACGACCCCAAGCGGGAGGATGTTGAACCATCGGCCGAGGAAGGGGATCTCCGTCCCGCCGGGGAACATGAAGAGCATATCGGGGGCGGAGAGGTCGCGGATCCACAGGAACGAGGCGTGCCGCAGGAAGACGCTCGTGTTGAGGGCCTGCCAGAGACCGACGAAGATGGGGAGCTGAACCAACGCGGGGACGCAGCCGCCGAACGGATTGAACCCGTGCTGCTTGTAGACGGCGAACGTTTCCTTGGTCAGCCGCTCTTTGTCGTCCTTGTACTTCTCCTGGATCTCCTTCAGGTACGGCTGAAGCTCCTGCATCTTCTGGGCGGAAAGGGCCTGCTTCCGGCTCAAGGGGAAGAGGACCAGGCGCACCAGGAACGTCAGGAGGATGATCGCGATGCCGTAGTTGCCCTTCGTGCCGCCGAACAGGGCGGCGACCTGGCGGGTCAGCTCGTAGGTGAACGAGAGGGTGGGGGTGATGAAGACCCGGGCCAGGAATGGGGCCAGCGGAATCCACGAGGACTTGCGGTAAGAGGCGAGCCCTTCCGCCCCGAACGGTTCCAGGGCCTCGCGAGACTTGGTCCCCGCGAAGACCCGATAGGTGTGGACGACCTTCTGGTCCGCTTCGAGTTTGATCGGGCGAGATTTGACCTTCACCGAGACCGCCCCCTTCTGGGTCGCGGTCTTGTCCTTCAGCTCTCTCGGGGCGTGGTAAAGGGCCACCGCGCGGTCGTCCCAGCGATCTTCCTGACCTGTCGGTGCCGGATACGGCTCAAGGAACGTGGCGAAGTATTGATTCTCGACCCCCGCAAACCGGAGCGGGAGCGCCGTGTTGTCGATCGGCTTGGAGGCGGCGGCGACATCGGCCGCGGTGTAGGTGGGGATCTCGACGCTGTTGTACGCGCCGAGCTGACCGAAATAGACCTCGCGGAACGTGCTCGTGTACCAATCCCCCTCGATCGGGATCCCATGAGGCCCGAGCAAGTTGTAGACGACGGTCCGAGGCTTGCCGGGGCTTTCGAACGCAAGCTCGACCTCGAACGCATCGCTGCCGGGCCAGAGCCGATAGGTCTTGGTTACGATCAGTCCATCCGAGGCGGTCGCCCGAAAGACGATCGCCTGCCCCTTGATCTTGGACTTCGTGGCCTGATCATCCTTCGAGATTTCGCGGACCACTTTTTTCTGCTCATCCCGGACCACTTCCCAGACTTCCCGGTCGAGCGAATCCTCGATCTCCTTGAGGGTCTCGGCATCCACCGGCGAGTCGTCGGCCGCGTCGGCTCCCGGCTCCTTCGTCTTACCCTCATTGGGGCTGAGCGTCAGGGCCATGGAGGCCGGCCAGAGGGGATCGCGTTCGATCAATTCCATCGGCCGCCTCGAGAAATCCCCGTCCTTGAACTCGGCATCGAAGCGGGAAGAGAGGACCGAGTCGACGCCGGCCCCCTTCTGCTCAAGCTGGAGCTGCAATCGATAGCCATCCGGAGACTTGTCGGTTTTGTCCCCGAGAACCAATTCCGAGAAGGGGATCAGTTCGACCTTGGGCCCCTTCTCGGCGGGCGGGACGGGGACGGCGGGCTTTTCGGCGGAATCGGCGGCCTTGAGTTCTGCCGCGGCGGCCTTCGGCTGTTCCTTGGGAGCGCCTCCCTTTTCCTTGTCCTGGCCCGCGCCAGCCGCCGGCGGCTTGTTGGCAAGCTTGTAGCCGAGGGCTTCGAGGACGTACGGGGCCGTGTACGCCCATGCGAACATCAGCAACAGGAAGAGCACTAAGCGTTTCTCATGACTCATCGTCGAAGGACCCTGGGGCCGGAGTGGGTGTTGCTTGGGGAT
This sequence comes from uncultured Planctomycetales bacterium, assembly GCA_937997355.1. GTDB lineage: Bacteria > Planctomycetota > Planctomycetia > Isosphaerales > Isosphaeraceae > CALKTZ01. Next base: position 13,676 of record CALKTZ010000746.1, read on the forward strand.
TCGCCGCGACAACACCCTTCTTGAAAGATTCCTCGTAAATCCCTTTGAAATTCCGCGGCTCATGAGCCGGGCGCCGAGTCATGGGAGAAGGAGGCCGACTCGGCGAGCGAGACACCAAGCCGATGCGGGAAACCCGCCGATCGACACGCCTCGGCCTCGGTTTTCCAGAATGAAAGGCGTCCCGCTCCAGGACCCGAATTTGCCCGGATTCACGGAGGAAATCGGGGCAAGGGCTTCGCGTCGAGCTAACGTCCCTGCCGGAGCCGGTCGCCCAAAAATGGCTCGAGCTCGGGGATCGCGTAAATCTTCTGGATCGTGGTTTCGTAGTCGTAGGGGATGCGACGGTAGCTGATTCGAGGGGCCGTCACGAGGACCGCGTTCTCGTAATCCTCGATCGGATCGGGGCCGTAGCCATCCTCCAGGATCATGTAGCAGGCGCGATTGTCGCCGTCTCGCGGCTGCCCCACCGAGCCGACATTCACCATCAACTTCCCATCGCCGAGGGTGTATTCATTGTCGATGTCCTCGGGGGCGAAGAACTGGAAGTTCTCGGTGAAGATCCCCGGGACGTGCGTGTGCCCCTGGAAGCAATAGCGCTCGACCAGTTGGAAGAGCCGCTCCATCTTCCGATGGTTGTAAATATCCTCGGGGAAGATGTATTCGCTCAGCGGGTTGCGCGGCGAACCGTGGACGAAGAGATAAGGCCCGAGCCGGCGCGATCGGGGGAGCTCTCCCAGGAACTCCCAGCGCCGCGCATTGTTGGCCCGGTCGTCCGAGCTTTCCAACTGCTCGCGGGTCCAGAAGATCGCGCGTTCGGCCCCGATATTGAACCCGTCGGGATCGAACATCGCCCCTTGGTCGTGGTTCCCGAGCAGGGTCGCGGTGGAGACCTCCATGACGAGGTCGATGCACTCGCGCGGATTGGGGCCATATCCGATGATATCCCCCAGACAGTAAATCTCGGTGATCCCTTGGGCCTTGATGTCTTCGAGCACAACTCCCAAGGCTTCGAGGTTCCCGTGAATATCGCTGATTAGAGCACGCCGCACCTGGGGGAAACCTCCGCACGGAAGGGTCGCGATCGTCGGTTTTGATCTCAACCCTGGATAACTTCGGCAATTCGAACCACAATACGAGTTATGCCCATCCCTCAAGGATAGATTGCGGGGGCTCGCGGGGTCAAGTGAACGACCGGGCACGGCGATCGCAAATCATGGTAGTGCCCGGCGTTTCGGGCAAATCCGCGTCCCCTTCCGCGCATGTTTTCACCGGCCGACCGAGTCAAACCGGGCCGAAATTCAAGCACAGTCGGTCATCGAGCCATGAATTATCTGGTCCTGGACACATCGACCGAAGGAGCGACGGTGGGAGTTTCGGCCAACGGACATCCCATCGTTTCGGCGAACATCGAGCTTCCCCGGAGGCACGGCAGGGATCTCGTCCCCCGGCTCCGAGATGTCCTGGAACAGGCCGGGTTGCGGCCGATGGACCTCGATCTGATCGCGGCCGGGCTCGGCCCGGGCTCATTCACCGGCCTTCGGATCGGCCTGGCCGCCGCCAAGACCCTCGCCTACGCGGCCGAGGCCGCGATCCTCGGAATCGACAGCCTGGAAGGCATCGCCGCGAACGCCCCGCCGGACGTTCTCCGCGTTTCCGTGATCGCCGACGCCCAGCGAGGCGATCTCTACACCGCCGATTTCCATCGCGAGGTTGCGGGGCAACCGCTGAAACGAATGTCCCCCACCCGGATCGAGTCCCTTACCGATTGGAATCGTCGGATCGAGCCGGGAACCTATGCGATTGGCCCCGCGCTCGACTCTCCGAAGCTTCAGCCGCAATTTTCCGAACGCCTCATCCGGGCCGATTCCGCATTGAACCGTCCCGACGCCGCTTCGCTCCTCGCGGTCGCCTCCTCGGCCTGGGAGCAAGGGCGGCGCTGCGACCTCTGGAGCCTCGAACCGCTCTACCTTCGCCGCAGCGCCGCGGAGGAACAGTGGGACAGGTTGTCAACTTCCCGGCCGGTTCCCCGACAGGCTCCTCCTCAGACCACGGATTGCCAGCACACCTCATGACCGAGCTCGATCAGTCGCGAACCAAATCGGCCTATTCCCTCCAGTGGAACCGATTCCGAATCATCCGGCCGGACGAGGATCGGGCGACCTTCCGGAACCGGACGGGCCTGACCCCCGAGGCGTTGGAGGGCCGAACGGTCCTGGACGCCGGCTGCGGGATGGGGCGTTACCTGCG